>CALDHQ010000191.1 GCA_937894055.1 uncultured Polymorphobacter sp. | reverse complement strand
GTTCAGCCGCAGACTTGTCGCCATCAACCCATAAAGGGTCGGCTATGCGAGCATGCCGCCGCTGCGGCTGCGCCTGCGCCACCCGCGGACGCCAGCACGAGCGTCACAGTGTCGCCGTCGCGCAGCACGTCCGCCACGGCCGCGGGCGTGACAGCCGCGGCGTGGCGCGCCGTCACCTCCAGCGTGGCCAGCCGCTGCCACGCGGTGGGCAAGCGCGCCAGCAACTCCCCCTTGGCCACGTTCATCTCGCCCGGCCCGTCCGCTGCAAAGGCGTGCAGCGCGCGCAGCAGTTCCTGACCCTGCCGCTACCCGGCTACAGCGAAATCCGCCTTGCCATGCTGCCGCGCTTCCGCACGCGCAGGACGTCCTCCACCGTGGGCACGTACGACGCCGCGGACGTGAACTACGCCATTCGCTTTCTCGCGAACCTCGTCGACAAGTACAAATTGCCGCCCAAGATCCTCGTGGTGCATCGCTTCACCCCGAAGGGCGTTACGAATGCGCGGAACATCAAGCTGGACCCCAAGGTGCAGGTCGTGATGCACATGGACGGCTTCGGCGCCCCGTGGCTGAAACGCGACACGTACTATCGCGACATCAAACGCGAGCCGGTCCAGTTCACCGGCTGGAAGCAGTTCACGAAGGCGAAGAACGACAAACCGCCCACGACCCGCGAAGCGATCTTGCGCCTGTGGCCTGTGCCGCTGTACATCCAAGTGCAGTAGCACCTCCCGCGGCCGCCGGACCGCAGTCGGGGAGGTCGATCGCCTCCCCGACTGCCCTTGTTACCACGCATGCAACGCCGTGAACTCCTGAAGGCCGCCGCCGGGCCGATCCCGGTGAAGATCGTCGTCGCCGGTGGCTTCGGCGTGGGCAAGACGACCTTGCTCAGACTCTGCCTCGGCCAAATCCCACCCACCGAAGGCGCCGCCGCGGCGTTGACCGTCGCCGACTGGATCGCCGCCATCGGCGTCATGCCGTAGCGCACCATATACGCGAACTGCTTGGCGTTATCCCCGTGCGGATACACCCCGGCGTCGGTGCCATACGCCATCCTGACCCCGGCGCGCACCGCCTTGGTGAACTGCATGCGCTGGATATCGGTGGTCTCGCGGTTCTTGCGCAGATAATCCGCCGGCCAGCCGTCGCGCGTGCCGACCGCCTCGATATAGTCGCCGTCATAGATGTCCATCACCAGCCACACGCCCTTCGCCTTCGCCAGCGCAATGCCCTCGTCGTCGATCAGCGACGCATGTTCGACCGATCGCACGACTGAACGGATGGCGGCCTTCACGCCCTCGGCCCCATGCGCATGCGCGGTGGCATAGCTGTTCGCGCGCACCGCCTCGGCCACCCCGGCGCGCATTTCGGCCTCGGTCAGCTCAAGCTGGCCTGGCTCGGCACCAATCGCCAGCACCGCGCCGGTGGCGATGAACTTCAAGCTGTCGGCGCCGTGCTGGAACAGATTGCGCGCCTTGATCCCCATGTCGTTCGCATCGGTCACCACGCCGACGCGCATGTCGGCGGGCACCACCACATCGGGCGCCAGTCCGGTGACCTCGCCGCCGCCGCCTGGCGCGGTCAGATAGGCGCCCACCGTGTTCATCCGCGGCCCCGCCACCGTGCCGGCGTTGATCGCGTCGCGCAGCGCGATATCGATATAGGCGCGGTAGTTGCCGACATTGTGGACGGTGGTGAAACCGGCATTGAGCGTCTTGCGCGCGTTCAGCGCGCCAACGAGCACCGTCTCGGCCGCCGAATGCAGCAGCGGCTCGGCGACATTGTTCGACGTTTCATAGTCGGCCAGATGCACGTGCATGTCGATCAGCCCGGGCAGCACCATGTAGCGCGACCAGTCGGTCACCGCGCCGTCAGTCGGCGCGGTCGAGTACGGCGCGATACTGACAATCCGCCCCTTGTCGATGGTGATCAGCTGGTCGGCCAGCACCGTGCCTGCCACCACATCGACCAGCCGCCCGGCGCGCACGTAAGTGGCCGCCGCTGTGGCGCTTGCGGCACACATGACGCCCGCCAGAACTGCCGCTGTCACAAACCGCATTGCACACCTTCCCATGCCCCTTTGGCCCGCGCATAAGGGCTTACATTTCAAAGGAAGTCGAGATGCGCGCTCACACCCAGATGTTGCTTTCCGCCGCCGCACTGATGCTGGCACTGCCGGCGCTCGCCGCCAACCCCAACGCCCCGTCGCCCGCGCAGATCGCCGAAGCCAAGGCGCTGCTCGGCAAGTCGGTCGCGTTCAACACCGCGCAAGGCCAGCGCAACACCGTCGCCTATGCCAACTTCCTGGCGGAACAGTTCAAGGCCGCCGGTTTCGCCGCCGAAGACATCACCATCACGCCGGTCGATGACACCGCGACGTTGACGCTGCGCTACCGCGGCAAGGGCGGCAAGCGCCCGATGGTCGTCACCGGCCACATGGATGTCGTCGCCGCCAACCCCAAGGACTGGACGCGCGACCCGTTCACCATGGTCGAAGAAAACGGCTATCTGTTCGGCCGCGGTGTCGAGGACAACAAGTTCGACGTGTCGATGGCCGCCGCCACGCTGATGCGCCTCAAGCGCGAAGGCTTCGCCCCCGACCGCGACATCTACCTGATGCTGTCGGGCGACGAGGAAACCCAGGGCAACACCGCGCCGCTGCAAGCCAAGGTCGCCAAGGCTGCCAACGCCGAATTCATGCTCAACACCGACGGCGGCGGCGGTGAACTCGGTGAGGATGGCAAGCCCATCGGCTACGGCGTCCAGGGCGCCGAAAAGGCCTATGCCGATTTCGAGGTGACCTTCACCAACCCCGGCGGCCACAGCAGCGCCCCGCGCCCCGACAACGCCATCAACAATGCCGCGCGCGCCGCGCTTGCCGTCGCCGGCTACCAGTTCCCCGTCATGTCGAACGAGTGGACGCTCGGCAGCTTCGCCGCTGCCGGCAAGACCACGCCGGCACCGATGGGCCCGGCCATGCTGGCGTTCGCCGCCAACCCCAACGACGCCGCTGCGGCCGCGATCATCGCCGCCGATCCGATGACCGTCGGCCAGCTCCGCACCACCTGCGTCTCGACGATGGTCAGCGGCGGGCATGCCCCCAACGCGCTGCCGCAGCGCGCCGCGCTCAACATCAACTGCCGCATCTTCCCCGGGACGCCGGTCGAGGAGGTCCGCAAGAAAATCGCCGACCTCGTCAACAGCAACCGCGCGCCCGGCGCCCCCGAAGCGACCGTCAAGGCCGTCGGCGGCTGGGTCGCCGGCGACGCCTCGCCGCTGCGCCTGTGCTCGATCGGCTACAAGTCACGCTTCCACGCCTTCAACCAGGACTTGCGGTTCGATTACGCCAGCGGTCCGTTCAAGCTGATCGTCGGCGGCTTTGTCGGCATCGATTCGCTGACCTCGGACAACCGCCCGGACTTCTTCAACGCGCTGTCGCTGTTCAACATCGGCGCGGCCTTTTGGGGTTTGGTGGCCGGATTCGCCGTGTCCTGGTGGATGGAGCGGGGCGACTTCAGGGCGGTCTGACAGCATCTTGGGTGCGTTAACGATCTGGAACTCAGCCGAGCAAGTGTGTAAGCTGGGATGCACAAATCACGGGCCTGTCCGGAGGGGGTTGAAAGATTTCATGCGTCTGAAAGGGCCACCATGCTAGAGAGATTCCTGCAAAACAAAAAGCTTGATGCAACCAAACTGACAGCCAAAAAACTGCTCGGTGCCCGCGGCGAGGCGAATGCCCAAAGCATGGCCATCAAACTCATCGAGGCGTACGAACATCTGGACAAGCGCAGCCAGACCGATTTTTTCAGTTACCTGTCCAGCGAGTTCAATCCAGACCCGAGCCAGGTCCTGGATGCGGCCAACCGATACAACACCGAGCGCAACGAGTCGAGCCTGATCCAGGCCTGCTTGAACATTCGAGCCAACTTCGTCGACGAAGCCGGCTTGAAGATCATGGCTCGCGCCGAAAAGCTCATCATCCCCGCTACCGCCAACCAACGTATCGTTACCGCCCAATCCGGTAAGTACCGAAGCT
>CALDHQ010000190.1 GCA_937894055.1 uncultured Polymorphobacter sp. | reverse complement strand
GCATAGGTCTCCTTGCGCTTCATCGCGTCCCAGATCGCTTCGCGCGTGTTGCTTGTCGCCCAGACCCCGGTGAGGCCGGCGGCCATCAGCGTCCAGTCGCGGCGGATGCTGGTGCCTTCCTTCTTGTAGATCTGGTTCCAGCGGCCGGGGCTCGGCTCGTTGCTGACGAACTTGCCCCAGAAGTTGTTTTCCTCGCCACCGGTCATCAGCGCGTTGTGCGTGTCGGTGCCGCCGGCGGCGCCATATTTGAACGGATTGACGCCGAGCGTGGCCTGCGCCTTCATGCCGTTCTTGTTGGCTTCGCGCCAATATTCGGTGCGGACGTCGCCGGGTTTCTTCGGGTTGCCGTTCAGGTCGGCGGTGTCCCAGATGCCGTAGTCGGCAAATTCATCGAGCGGCGCCAGCGACGGATGCTGCTCGCCGGTGCCCTTGTACTGGAAGATTTCGTACAGCGGTTCCCAGCGCGCGCGCTGCGTCGCCCAGTCGGTGGTCATCGGCGTGCCGTCATAGCGCGCTTCGCGGAACATCCAGCCGTTCGACATGTTGCCGTTGTGCGGGATCGCCAGCGCCTTGCCGCCGGTCTTGGCCTCCCAGTCGGTCAGCCACTTCCACAGCGATTCCGGGTCGGTACCGGCGCGGCCGGGCACCATCGACTGGAACGTCGTCAGCGGCGGCGTGGCGCGGGTCTTGTCGGCGCCGTCGCGGAAGATGACATTGCGGTGCAGATTCTCGCCGCGGTCGCCGTTCGACGTCCATTCGTACGAGATGAACGCGGTGAACTTGCCGGGCGCATTATACTTTTCCATGATGTCGACGGTCTTGTGCCAGGCGCTGACCATCCATTTGGGGTCCATCATCACCGCAGGCAGCGCCTTGTTGGCCTGCGCGCTGACGGCTTCGACCTTGGCTTTGAGCCCGGTCTCGCCGCCGACCTGCATCATGTCGTACCAGCGCTTGGCGGTCGGGTCGGCCATCATCTCGGCGTTGCCGGCGTTGAGCTCGTTGATCGTGCCCATGCCGTCCGAATGGTCGGTGACAGCGACCCAGTCGAGCGCACGGTGGAGCTGCGCCTTCTGGCCGCTCGACGCTGTCAGTTCCTCGCCGCGCGCAAAGCGCACCGCTTCCTCGGGCCCAAGCGTTGCGCCGGCCAGCCCGGCATCGGCCGACCAGGCGGTGTGGACATGCTCGTCACCCCACAGCACGCGCTCGGGGTACTTGCGGTTGGCGTCGGGGAGATAGCCGCCAGCAGCAGCGGCGGTCGCGGTTTCGGCCGCAGGCGCCTTGGTGTCGTTGGCCGGCTTCGAACAGCCCGCGAGTGCGAGCACGCTGGCGCCGGCGAGCAACGCCAGCATCGTGGTCTTGTTCATCATTCGACTCCCCTCGAGTGGATCAGTTTGAGCTAGCGATTGTAGTGAACTGCAAATTCGGCGCGGCAGCCACGGCGCACCCAGAGTTCGTCATACCCCGATTGCTTGCGCACGTCCCAGTTGCGGCCGCGCGTGCAATCCTTGTCGGACAGCTGCTTGCTGATCACGACTTGCTGGACATGCTTGGGCAGGCGGCAGACCGCCTCCTCGTCATGACGCGATTCGCATTTGATCGTGGTGACTTCGGCGGCGGCGGGTACGGCCCAGACGGCAGCAGCAGCAACGGCGGCGTAGAACAGCTTGCGCATTTTGGTTCTCCCTAAGGCCGCGTCAGCGCGGCAGATACCAGATCGGCGAACCCCAGGCGCGTTCCTGGATCGTCGCGGGGACGTCGGTGAGCAGCGGCAGATTGTGATCGACCGCGTCATAGGTCGTCCAGCGCGGCGTCGGGATCTCCAGCGCGCGGGCGTAGTAAACAGCGTTCTGGTCGGCCCGCCAGTCGGGGTCGGTCCAGCTGCCGAGCAGCGTCGCTGCGCCGATGCTGTTCTGGTATTTCGCGGTCTTCAGATCGACGGTGTTGCCGACCGGCGGCAGCTTGCCGTTCGCGCCGGGCTTGCGGGCGCCCGACCAGACGACATCGATGATGCGTTCCTGCGGCTCGCCCTTGGCATCGGTCCAGCCCTTGACGATCTGGATGCGGTCGAGGTTGGCACCGTCGGGGTCCTTGCTCGCCCAGACGGTGAACGTCGGCGCCTTGGTCAGGCCCTTCAAATTGCCGCCCATCGCGACGCCGTTGGCGTAGCCGTCCTTGACCATCGCCACGGCATCGGCCGGCGTGCCCAGCGTCGCACCGCCGAACATGCGGATTTTCATGCGCGTGCCCGACGTCGCGAAGGTTTCGCGGGACTGCAGCGCGTCCCAGATCGCGGCGCGGGTATTCTTGCTCGCCCAGACGCCGGTCAGCGCGCCGGGGTTCGAATCGCGTGCGTCGATCCAGCCGTCGATGGTGCCGGTGCGGCGCGCCTCGACGCTGCCGTCGGCGGGGCCGTGGCTGCCGATATAGCCCTGCTCCTCGGTATCGCCCATTGCGCTGTCATGGTTGTCGGTGCCGCCGACAAAGCCGAACTTGAACGGGTTGGCGCCAAGGTCGCGCTGGTACTTTGTGCCCTGCACGGCGGCGTAGCGGATGTAATTGTCCTTGGCCTTCACGCGGCCCGAGAACTTCGCCATCGAGTCGCCGTTTTCGAAATTGGCGAATTCGTCGTTGGGCCAGAACTGCCGCGTGACTTCCGAATTGGCCTTGATCTGCATCATTTCGATCAGCGGCTCCATCGAGGCGCGGCGGTCGGCATAGGCGGTGGTGAGCGGTTTGCCGCTGTTGTCGACGGGCTCGAACATCTGGCCCTTCGAGCCGTTCGAATTATGCGGGACGGCGAACAGCTTCATGCCCTTGCCGCGCTGGACCTCGATCCAGTCCCACAGCTTTTCCTCGTCGGCCGAATCGACGTTGCTGAACGGCGTTGCGGGCAGGTTGGTGCTGTCGCGGAAGATGACGTTGCGGTGCATGTTGCCGCCGTTGGGGGCGGCAGTCCATTCGAAGCCGATCAGCGTCGTGAAGCGGCCGGGTTCGTAGTATTTGTCAGTGACTTCGCGGTTGAGCGCCCAGGCGCTGCGCGTCGTTTCGGGGCCGGCGAAGAACGGCGGATGCTGCGGCGTCGCCGAACGGTTGTTGGCGACAACGTACTTCAGGAACCAGGCGCGCTGTTCGTCTTCCTTGGTCAGCCCGCGCAGCTCGACGAGCATCGGATTGTCATAGCCCGGCGCGCCCTTGACCTGCGTCGAGTACATTTCGCCGATGAATTCGGCATGGTCGGTGACCGCGGCGAAATCGAGCGGGCGCTTGAGCTTGTGCGACTGGCCGTTGATCGTCATCGCCTCGCCGCGCGCGAAGCGATAGGCGTCTTCGGGTGTGTTGCGGTTGCCGCCGATGAACGCATCGAGCGAATAGCTGGTGTGCAGGTGCAGCTCGCCGAAATATGCCGCCTTGAGCGGGTTTTCGGGGACGGCGGCTTCAGCCTGCGCCACTGTCTGTGTGGTCGCTGCAACGGCCGGCGATCCGGGGGGCTGGTCGCCGTTCGGGCCACACGCGGCGAGCAATGCGGCAAGCGACGTCACGGTGAGCAGCGCGGTCTTGTTGTCGAACATTGTCAGTCTCCCCTAATCCACCAGTGCAATTTGTTCAGAAGCCGAAGGCCAGCGTCGCCTGCGCGACATCGCTTTCGAAGCGCCGGCGCGCGCCGAATTCCCAGGTGTATTTGGCCTTGAGCGACAGCGAGTGGTTGCCGATCTTGGTGCTGTAGCTGATCAGCGGCCCGGCGCCGAACACCCGCGCCTGCAGCGTCTTGGCACCGTACGCCGCCTGCAGCGCAGCCGCACCGGAGCCGCTGTCATTGCCGGTCTGCTGATAGAAATAGCCGGCCGGGCCAAAGGCGAGCCCGTTCTTGAGATGCTGCATGACCACCGCCTCGCCGTGCACTTCGGGCGCGGTCTTGTAGTCGGTGGCCGTATTGATCGCCGAGAAGGTGACGCCGAGCGCGCCGGTGAACTCGAACCCCGACTTCGGGTTGAGGTAAGTGTAGGCGACCGTCGGATCGATCGCGACGCGGTTCTTGCCGAAGCTCAGCACCTGGAAGCTCGGCGGGTGCAGCGTCACCCGCGCCGGCTCGTAATAGCCCGTCGGCACATACAGGCTGATCTGGAAATTCCAGTGCGAGGTCTTGGTGTCGAAGCCCCACGACGGCGTGATAACCGTATCGCCAAGCCCGGTGTCGTTGTCGGTGAACGACCCTGCAATGCCGTTGAAGACAGTGCCTTCGAACGTCATGCTACCGGTGACGACCGGCTGCGTGAAGGTGATCGCCAGCCGGCCGCCGCCATAGGTGCCGACGAACGAATGGGTGAAATTGACCTTGGTCACCCAGACGTTGAGCGACGGATTGGCAACGACCGCGCCGCCGATCGAAATGAACGGCGCAGTGCCGTTGATGTTGATTTCATCGACCGACAGATAGCTGCCCGGCGGCGGCACGATACCCGCGAGCGTGTCGCGCGAGCCGAGCAGATACGCGCCGCTGCCGCCTTCGGTGGCGTGTGCGCTGCCGGCGGCATGTCGCGCGCCCAGTCGGCCAGCTGTGCCGCATCGGCGATGTGCACGATCAGCGGATGATCCGCGGGGCGGCCTTTGGCGGGGCCTGATGCTCATTTTCCGACTCCGCGACCAGCGGAGCAGCATGAGGCCCGGGCGCGCTGCTGGCGCCGTCAGCAGTGGGCCCGTCCGCAGCCCCTTCTTCCCCGTCGCTGCTGTCGGATGACGAGCTCTCGCTCTCGTCCTCCCCGTCAGCGGGCGCGGACGCGGCGCCTCGGGCGAGCGGCGCAGGCGCGGACGGACTTCGGAAGACTCTATTGACATTTTTGTTGGTAGTTACGATCTTGGGATCAGAAGGGGCTCAACCCTTAACTAGCCTGCTCCACGGAACCGCGCCATGACCGCCAAGACCACGCCCGCCGATGTCGACGTCCTGCCGCGAGACATTCGCTTCGACCTCGAGGCCGCCCGCAAGGCGCTGCAGGAGAAGTTGAGCCAGGACCGCACGGCCGAACACGCTGCCGAATACCGGCAGACGCTGAACCAGCTCAAGAAGGACTACATCA
>CALDHQ010000189.1 GCA_937894055.1 uncultured Polymorphobacter sp. | reverse complement strand
CTGTGGATGCTGACCAGCAACGTCGGGGCGGTTTCGGCAATCGCCGCGTCGATCGCCGCATGATAGGGCGCGTGATAGGCGTTCAGGCGCCGGGTGCGCTCGCTGTCGGGAAGTCCATCATTTCCAATGATATGCACGCCGTCACTGATATGCGGGATCAGCCCCGTGGCGTCGGGCTCGCGGTTGAAGTCGATGACTAGCCGCGACACTGTTGCGATCACGGCTGGCGCCCCCAAACGCGCCGCCAACCCGCGCGCCAGCTCGGCGGTGCCGATGTCTATGGCAATATGCGTCGCCATGGCGGTGGCCGAGACACCAAGCTCGACACCGTGCGGTACCGCCGCCGATGCGTGGTCGGCGGTCACCAGCAGCCGCACACCAGCACGGCCGGCGATGCGCTCGGGCGCCGTCACCCGCCGAACTGCGGGGTGCGCTTGGCGAGGAAGGCCGAAACCCCCTCGGCGAAATCAACCCCTTCGAATGCGGCATCGAACTGGCCGGATGACGCGGGATCATCATCGGTGACGCCGGACAGAATCCGTGAGACAATCGCTTTGGTGCCGCGTTGCGTGTGCGGCGACCCCGCAAGCAGTCGCGCGACATGGTCGGCGACGGCGGCATCAATGTCGTCAGCAAGAATTTGCACCAGCCCGATGCGCGTCGCTTCAGCGGCATCGATCAGTTCGGCGGTGTAGAGCAAGCGCTTGGCCTGCGCCGGCCCGACCAGATCGACCAGCAGCCGCGTATCGTGCAGCGGATAGACCAGCCCGAGCTTGGCCGGCGTGATGCCGAAACGCGCACGCTGCGACGCGATGCGCAGGTCACACGCCAGCGCGATGCCGCAGCCGCCGCCGATACAGTCCCCGTCGACCACCGCGAGCGTCGGCTTGGGCGCGCGCGCCAGCGTCACCTGCGTCGCGCGGATGCCGGCGCCGTTGGCGCGCCGCCATGCCGGATCGGCAGCACTTTTGGCGAACTCGGCAATGTCGGCACCGGCACAAAATGGCCCCGGGGTGGCGGCCTGCACAATCAGCAAGCGTACATCAGGATTGGCCATCGCGGCGTCGACCAGTCCCGGGAACGCCGTCCACATCGCCTGGTTGAAGGCGTTGCGCTTGTTCGGACGGTCGATGAGCAGCCGCGCAATGCCCGCGTCGATTTCAAGGCGTAGTGGCTGGCTCACACTGGCAATCCCGCAGAACGAATGGAACGCTCTGTCTGGGAGATTGGTCCGGCGGGTGCAATCCAAATCCGGCGCGGCACAGAAAAAGAGCCGCCCCGTTTCCAGGGCGGCTCAAAGTTACTCGAGGGGAGTAATCTGTATTCAGGTTGTTGCCTTACTGGGCAGCAGCCTGGGCGCCGGCCGGCGCGGTGCCGAGCGCGGCAAGGTCGGTACCGAGCAGCTTGCTCGCCTTGCTGAAGTTCTTCTTGGCTTCGAAGTCAGCACCAGCTTCGCACAGCTGGACGCCGGCGTTGATGTTGTAGCTGACCTTGCCCTGCACATCCGCCGGGGCTGTGGCGTTGAGCGTGCGCAGCTGCGCGGGCGCCGTGGCGCAATAGTCGTTGGTCGCGGCGGCAGCCGGGCCAGCAGCGGCGCCGACGAAGGCAGCGCTGACAGCAAGGGCGATCGGGGCGACGAGGAAGAAGCGATTGATCATGACAGTCTCCTGTTTGCTTGTTTATCCTGGGGAGGATGGCTTGGTATTGAGTGATACTCAGAACAACTGAGTGTGGCTTTAAGTGAGACTCAGAAAGCCGTCAACGAAAAACTGAGTGCCAATCAGAAGTTTTTTGCTGCAACGCACAAGTTAGGCTATCGCGCCGCGCCGCCAACCCGGTTTTACGATTTATTTTCAAACTATTAGCTGTGCGACAATGCGCCACACGGAAAATCAGCGCAGTGCTGTGCCCGTCAGCCACCAGTCCGGATGTTGCGCTGAAAGTTGCTGTACCGCGTCGTTGCGAGTCGCATCCGACTCGAACAGTGCGAACACCGTCGCCCCTGATCCGGACATTCGCACCAACGTCACACCGGGCTGTTGTTCGAGCGCTGTGATGACCGTAGCGATCACGGGGGCCAGCGCAATCGCTGGCGCTGCCAGATCGTTGCGGAGCACCGCAAGCGGTGCCGCCGGATCGAGTGCGCCCCGATCAATGCCATCCCAACCCCGGAATACCGGGCCGGTCGCCACTGCGACGCGCGGATTGACCAGCAAGACCGGTGTACCGGCAAGGTCGTGGCGCTGCATCGGCGTCAGCTGATCGCCGCGCCCGGTGCCGAATTGCAAACTGCCGTGCAGGCACGCCGGGACATCGGCCCCCAGCTCCGAAGCGATTTCGGCAAGCCGGGCCAACGGCCAATCAAGCTGCCAGGAACGCGCCATCAGTCGTAGCGCCGCCGCAGCATCAGCTGACCCGCCACCAAGGCCAGCGGCCACCGGTATGCGCTTTTCGAGTCGCAGTGCCCCCACTGCCGGCTTGCCAGCGGCATCGGCCAACGCGCGCGCCGCGCGCAGCACGAGATTGTCATCATCGACCAGTGCCGCCGCGAATGGCCCGTCGATCGTCAAGCTCAAGGCTCCAGCGGGGGTCAGATGCAGCGTGTCGCCGAAGTCGACAAAGGCGAAAATCGATTCGAGGTCGTGGTAGCCATCGGGATTGCGCGCCCGCACGTGCAGCGCAAGGTTCAGCTTCGCCGGCGCGAACTCGGTCAGTGCTGGCATCGGGCTATTTCTTGGGTGCGGCCGGCGCCATGGCCAACGCAACATCCAGTCCGTAATCCAGCTTCGCCTTCAGCAGCGCCTTTTGCTTCTCGGTCGGATCGAGCTCAAGTGCGGCGCTCCAGCGAAAACGCGCTTCGAGCTTGCGGCCGACGCGCCAGAAAGCGTCGCCCAGATGCTCGTTGATCGTCGGATCGCCGGGTTGTGCCGCGGCCGCACGCTCGAGCTCGGGCACCGCCTTTTCATACTGGCCGGTGCGAAAATAGGCCCAGCCCAGCGAATCGAGGATCGAGGCATCGTCGGGCTTGAACTTGGCGGCGCGCTCGATCAGTGCCTGTGCCTCGGCAAGCTTCAGCCCGCGGTCGAGCAACGAATAGCCCAGATAGTTGAGCACGATCGGTTCATTGGGGGCCAATTCAAGCGCCATCCGCAGGTCGCTTTCGGCACCCACCCAGTCACCCACCTGCTCGCGCGCACTGCCGCGCTGGAAGTAATAGGCCCAGAGTGCCGGATCCTTGGGCTTTGCCAGCGACAGCGCCTTGTCATACGCCGTCACGGCGTCGGTCAGCCGGTCTTCGCTGCGATACCAGTCGCCAAGCCGCGTCCAGTCGTCGATACCGGCGCCCGGCTGCGCAGTCGCGGCCAGCAGCAGGTCGCCCGCCGCCTTGTCGCGGTCGAGCGTTTGGAGGACTTGCGCGCGACGCACATTCACTACCGGCGCCATCGGATCGGTCGGACCGATATGCGCATAGGCCGCCAGCGCCGCTTCACCCTTGCCGCCACGCGCCAGAATGTCGCCGGTAATCATCCATGCAGCGTCGAGCGACGGGTCAAGGAACGTGCCGATCCGTCCCATCGTCAGCGCCAGCGGCACCGGCCGGTCGCGCGACATATCGGCTGCAAGCCGCGCCGCCATCCAGGCGATACCGGCGGCAGGCGTCGGCGCCAGCGCGCCGATACGCTTGCCGGCTTCAAAGCGCGCGCGTGCAGCCGCCAGCGGCAAATCGCCCGGCGCCGACGCCAGCATGTCCGCGGCGGCCTGCGTCTTGCCGGCCTGTTGCAGCGCATCGGCCTCGCCGACCCTAAGCCAGTTGATACCATTGCCGATGCCGGCCAACAGCGCATGATAGGCATCGGCGGCTTCGTCCCAGCGTCCGGCGGCGGCCAGCATGTGCGCGCGCTGTTCGGCAACGTAGCTGTTGGCGATACCGCTGTATTTCGCGGTGTTGAGCAGCGCCAACGCCGCATCGACGTTGCCGCGGCCGAACTGCGTCCAGGCCTCGATGATGGGCGAAGCCACTTGGGCATAACCGACATCACCCAGTCCCGGACGCAGGGCATCGACGGCGTTCCAGTCTTTGCGTCCTACCGCGTCGGCAATGCGCACGAACGCCACCGTGGCATCGTTCTGCCCGGCGGCGGCGAGCTGCTTGGCAAGCGCCGTGGCGTGCGCCTGATCGCCCGCAACAATCGCCAGTTCGAAACTGCGGCGGCGCAGCGCCAGGTCATTGGGGTCCTGACGTTGTGCAGCTTCATAATATTGCGAGGCTGTGGGGAGTGCGTCGGCGCTGAAGGCATAGCGCCCGAGCACATAGCCGTGCATCGCCGAGTCAGTCAGCGGGCTGACAGTGGCGAGCGCCGGCGTGGCCAGAAGCAGAAGCGCGTAAGGCGCGAGCGCGCGGTTCATGTGCGGTGGTGGTCCTTGGGTCGCCCTGCTTGCTGTGAGTAATGGCGGGGTGGAGGGGCGATGTCGAGGGGGTGTGGTTGTCGCGCTGGTCGTTTGGAGGAAAGGCAGAAAGGAAGGAAACGCGTCGTGGCAAAGCCACGCCGTCGGACGGGTTCGTCGACTGCGGCCTCCGCCCCGCCGGCCGGACGCGGCGCGAGTCCGCGCCTAAGGCAAAATTTGGAAGGGCAAATTTTGACTTAGGCGCTGGCTGCGCTCGCGTCACATATTCGGATAGTTCGGTCCCCCGCCACCTTCAGGCACCACCCAGTTGATGTTCTGCGTCGGGTCCTTGATGTCGCAGGTCTTGCAGTGGACGCAGTTCTGCGCGTTGATCTGCAGGCGCGGATTGTTGTCCTCCAGACCGACGATTTCATAGACACCCGCCGGGCAATAGCGCTGTGCCGGCTCGTCATACAGCGCCAGATTGACCTCGATCGGCACCGTCGGATCCTTGAGCGTCAGGTGGACGGGCTGGTCTTCTTCATGGTTGGTGTTCGACAGGAAGACGCTGGTCAGCCGGTCGAAGCTGTAGACGTTGTCGGGCTTGGGATACTGGATCGGATAGACGTGATCCTTGCGGAACAGATCGGAAGAGCGTCGTGTAGGGAAAGAGTGTCTTCGCCTGTGTAGAT
>CALDHQ010000188.1 GCA_937894055.1 uncultured Polymorphobacter sp. | reverse complement strand
ATACGAGATACATTGGCGTGACTGGAGTTCAGACGTGTGCTCTTCCGATCTGACGCCGCACCCGGCACCGCCGACCAGCTGACCTTGGTATCGGGCGACACCGAGCCTTCGATGGTCACCGTGTCGGGCGGCGGCGGGGCGGACGCCAGCGCGGCAATCGCCACGACATTGAGCCGCGTGACGTTGGCGAGATAGGTGAAATCGACGCCGCTCAGTAGGTCGCCATAGACGCGGCCGTTTTCGGTGCGCAGGTCCTGGTGCTGGCGGTCGTAATGTTCCTGCATTTCGGTCAGCCGCACCGCCGGGAACCCGGCCTCGAGCATCGGCACCTGGTCGCCGCCGCGCGCGTAGCGGTCGGTGCGATAGACCATCGTCACGTCGAACGGCGCCAGATAGCGCTCGGCCAGCCCGTCGATGAAGCGCGCCAGATTGCGCGCCGGGCTGTCGACTTCGCCGCCGTTGTAGCGCCGCGCGTTCGCCTGCTCGGGGGTTTCGACGGCCTTGGTGCCTTCGGAGAAAACCCGCACGTGCGTCGCGTCCTTGACGCCGCTGCTGCCGGTCGAATTGCCGATGATGTCGTTGTTGAGCACGGCTTCGACCTTCCAGCCCTGCGCCTTGGCGTATTTCGCCAGCAGCTTGCCGCCGAGCAGTCCCTGTTCCTCGCCCGACAGCACCGCATAGACGATGGTGGCGTCGAACTTGTGCCGCGACAGCACGCGCGCCGCTTCGATGACCGCGGCGGTGCCCGACCCGTCGTCATTGGCGCCGGGCGCGTCGCTGGTGGCGTTCAGCGGATCGCTGACGCGCGAATCGATGTGGCCCGACATGATGATGACGCGGCTCGGGTCGCCGGTGCCGCGCTGGACGGCGAGCACGTCGACGATTTCGACGCTGGTCGGGATGCGCTTGCCGGTGAAGGTTTCGGCGGGTGTCGCCACGGTCAGGCAACCGCCGCATGCTTTCGAGAAATCGGCAAAGCGTCCCGCCGTCCAGCGCCGCGCCGCGCCGATGCCGCGCGTTGGTGACGTCGTATCCGACAGCGAATGGCGCGTGCCGAAACCGACCAGCGCGGTCAGCGACTTGCGCAACTCGGCCTCCGACACATCGGCGGCGACCGACTTGAGCAGTGGCTGCGTGGCAATCGTCGGTGGCGCTGCCGGTTCGGCCGATACCGTGGCACCCGCCAGCGTCAACGCCACCATCAGCACGTGCTTGCGCATTCCATTGTCTCCTGCCCCGTTGGACTTACCGTGGCGGCGCGCGCCCCGCGATGCAAGCCCGCTTGCCAGCGGCTTCATTCATCCGCAAAACGCTGTTCAGCCCATTGACCGGAGTCGACCGCCGTGACCAACACCACCACCGAGTTCCGCGTCCGCCGCCAGGACCTGCGCAAGACCGAAGTCGCGCACACCTTCGCCGAACCCGCCGAGGGCCAGGTGCGCTTCGCCATCGACGCCTTCGCGCTGACATCGAACAACATCACCTACGGCGCGTTCGGCGAGGCGATGAAATACTGGAACTTCTACCCGGCGCCCGACGGCTGGGGCATCATTCCGGTCTGGGGCTTCGCCACCGTGGTCGAATCGCGCGCGCTCGGCTTCGCGCCCGGCGACCGCTATTACGGCTATTGGCCGATGGCGAGCCACGCCATCCTGACCCCGGGCAAGCAGCGCCCCGACAGCTTCAGCGACATCGCCGAACATCGCGCCGGGCTGGCATCGGCGTACAACGGCTATACCCGAGCCAAGACCGCGACTGTCGCCGACGACGCGCGCTACGCGCTGTTCCGCGGGCTCTACATCACCTCGTTCCTGATCGACGACTATCTCCCCGAAGTCGCGCCCGGCGTCACCCAGGTGCTGCTGTCGAGCGCGTCATCAAAGACCGCGATCGGGCTGGCACAGGCGCTCAAGGTGCGCGGCGGCGTCAAGGTCGTCGGGCTGACATCGGGCGCCAACGCCGATTTCGTCATGCACACCGGCGTCTATGACAGCGTCGTCAGCTATGACGCGATCGAAACGCTCGACCCCTCAGCGCGCAGCGCCTTCGTCGATTTCGCCGGCAACGAGGCCACGCGCGCCCGCGTCCACCGCCACTTCGGCGATGCGCTCGCCACCAGCTTGATGATCGGCGCCACCGACTGGGATTCGCCGCGCGGCGGCGGCGGCGACTTGCCCGGCCCGAAGCCCGAAATGTTCTTCGCGCCCAGCGTTCTGGCGCAGCGCATTGCCGAATGGGGCCCGGGCGGCTTCGACAGCCGGCTGACGGCGGCGTGGGAAAGCTTCCTCGACTCCACTGAAGGCTGGCTCGAAATCGTCCGCGACCGCGGCGCGGCTTCGGCCGAAAAGCACTACCGTGATTTGCTCGAGGGACGGGCTTCGCCGAAGCAGGGTGTGATCTTGACGCTGCTCGACGCATAGGGCCTCCGGCGGGCAGGGGTGGCACCCCTGCACCCGGTTGAATTTGCCATGTTCGTGTAGAAGCCAATGGCGGCCAGCAGAATGATTTGGGGTCGCAAAGTTGCGGGCGTCTATGAATGATTATCAGCATTAATGGATGGCCAGGCACGGGCAAGCTCACAGTCGCCTTGGAGCTTGCCGATCGAATCAATGCGCGCCTGCTGGACAATCATTCCATTTTCAACGTTGCCATCGCTTTGACCGACTATGGCACGCCCGCCTATTACGACGCCGCGCGGGCTGTCAGAGATATTGCCTTCAAACAGGTGCTGGCGCTGGAACCGGGCATTTCGGTCATCCTCACAAATGTGATCGCAACGGGTGGCCCGAGCGACTTCGCACACGAACATTGGCAGGCCATTCGCCGTCTCGCCGCGGCCCGAGGCACGCCGCTGGTATCCATCATGCTGAATTGCGATCCCGCCGAACAGGCCCGTCGTATCGTTGCGATCGAGCGCCGCGCCAGGCAGAAAACCCGCGACATGCAGGCTATCGACAATCTGAGAAAAACGCGCCGCTTGTTCGATGATGGCGCCGATTACCGCTGCACCATAGACAACTCGCGGACGGCACCTGCCCAGTGCGCCAACGAGATTGCCGACTGGCTCCGGGTCAACGTGCCGTCACCTTGAACGACCCATTCCGGCCATTTCCCAACTATCGGGTGCAGGCCTCAGGCCTGCCCGCCGGAGGCCCTTTCGTCCCGCCATCAAATCACGAAAAACAGCACCGAAGCCGTCGCCATCACGGCAGTCGCCAGCCAGCCGCCGATGGTCAGGCCGCGTGACAGCACCATGCCGCCCATCGCCGCCTTGTTGCGGGCGATCAGCATCATCACTGCCATGACGGGCGCGGCGAGCACGCCGTTGACGACGGCGGCCCAGTATAGCGCGCGCACGGCGTTGAGGCCGATGAAGGTGAGGGCGACGCCGCCGAGCGTGGCGACCGCAATGGTGGTGTAGAAGGCGCGCGCTTCGCTGGGGCGGGCCTCCAAGCTTTCGGTCCAGCCGAAGACTTCGCTGACGGCATAGGCGGCCGCACCCGCGAGCACCGGCACCGCGAGCAGCCCGGTGCCGATGATGCCGAGCGCGAACAGCGCGAAGGCGAACTCGCCGGCGATCGGCAGTAGCGCTTGCGCTGCCTGCGCCGAGGTTTCGATCTGGGTGATGCCATTGGCGTGCAAGGTTGCGGCGGTGGCGAAGATGATGGCGATGCCGACAAGGCTCGACACCGCCATGCCGATCAGCGTGTCGAGGCGGATGCGTTCGAATTCGTGCTTGGCACGGTAAGGCGCGGTCATCAGCGGCTTGATGTGGCGGCGGCGGCCTTCCTCGACTTCCTGCGCGGCCTGCCAGAAAAACAGATAGGGGCTGATCGTCGTGCCGAGGATGGCGACCATCGCCATCGTGTGCGCCTTGTCGAAGCTGAAGCTGGGCACCAGCAGCGACAGCAGCGCCTTGCTCCACGGGATGCCGGCGACCATCACCACCGCGACATAGGCGAACAGCGACAGCGTCGCCCATTTGAGCAGCCCGGCGTAGCGCTGGTAGGGCACCAGCACCTCGATCGCGACGCACAGCAGCCCGAAGCCGATGGTGTACAGCCATTCGGGGCCGCCGATCAGCAGCCCGAGCGCGGCGCCCATCGCGCCAAGGTCGGCGCCGAGGTTGATGGTGTTGGCGATAATCAGCAGCAGCACGATGAAGTACAGCAGCGCCTTGGGGTAGTGCAGCTTGAGGTTCTGCGCGATGCCGCGCCCCGTCACGCTGCCGATGCCGGCGGCGACGCCCTGGATGATGCTCATCAGCGGGAAGCTGAACAGCATCGTCCACGCCATGCCATAGCCGAACGCCGCGCCGATCTGGCTGTGCGTGGCGATGCCGCTGGGGTCATCATCGGCGGCACCGGTGACAAGGCCCGGACCGAGCCGTGACCACAGGCTGGGCTTGGGCTTGGCGGGTGCATCGGGCGCGTGGTGGCGGTGCATGCGATGTGCTTAGGGGATGCGTGGTGCCAGCGCCAGCCGGGCATTGCGGTCGAGATGCCAGAGCAAGGTATGGCGCAGGCCGATGGCAATCGCGATGCCGCCGAGCGTGTAGAGCAGGAACACCACCAGCTTCTTGTCATCGACGCTGCCGCTGCCACCGATCAGCACGAATAGCGACACCAGCCCGGCCGAGGCGGTCTGCGCCGTCACCGGATTGGTCAGCCGGCGGCCGACGCCGAGCACGATCAGCGCCGCCATCAGCCCCGCCATCAGCGGCGTCTGGACGATGAAGGTGACGTTGCGGATGAAGAACGCGCCGGCGACACCCGCAGCGGTGGCGGCCATCGTCATGCCTGCGGTCTTGATGCCGGCGCGCGGATCGACCGCGGCGAGCACGGTGCTGGCGATCATCAGCAGCCGCAGCGCGCTTTGGGCGTCGAACCGCAGCGTCAGCGCGATCAGCAGCACGAGGATCGCGGCGCTGACGGCGCTGTCGATCGCCGAGCGCGGCGCGGCAGGGATGGCGGAACTCGCGGCGGCGGCAGGGCCGGGGAAGACCAGCCATGCCAGAATGACGCCGGTCACCGCGCAGCCGGCGAGCAGCATCAGCAGCACCGCCATGCCCTGCGCAAAGCCCGCCGACAGCGGCACCAGCGGCCCGAACATCACCAGCAACGGCAGCGTCAGCGCCACCACCGGCGCCAGCTTCGGATGCGCCTGCAGCCGGTAGGCGAAGAACAGCGCCACCCCGACGATCGTCAGATACGCCGGGCGATTGCCAAGCACTGGCGTCAGCAGCAAGGTCAGCGCCTGCGCGACGACAGCGACCAGCACCACCATCAGCACCGCGGTCCGAATCGTGAATCTATCGAGCAGCCCGCCGAGCGCGGTGATCACCAGCACCGGCGCGATGTAGCCGATCGGCAGCTTGAGCCAATAGGCCAGCCACATCGCCACCGCGACGGCGAACGCCGTGCGCAGCACGCGCGGGCCGCTGCGCGCCCATTCGGCGTCAGCGGACAGTCGTCCGGCGGCGTCAGCTGACATAGGACAAATAAGAGCGCAGCGTCAGCACCCAGCGGTTGAGCGTCTTCATAAAGCCTGCGTTGCCGGTTTCGACCATGACGCTGGCCTGCGAGCCGAGCCGCAGCCCGGGCGGGACCTGGCCCGACGGATCAAAGGCGATGCGGATCGGCAGGCGCTGCGAGCTGTTGAGCCAGCTCGAATTGGGTGCCTGCACCAGCGACCCTGTCGGCGCGCTCTGGTTCGGCGTCGAGATACCACCACCGAGCCCGACAACCTTGCCGGTGAACAGTTTGCCGGGGAACATGTCGAGCGCGATCAGCACGCGGTCGCCGAGCCGGACATTGCCGATCTGGTTTTCGGTGAAATAGCCGATCAGCCCGGCGCGGCTGACATCGATCAGGCTGATCAGCGGCGTACCGGCCTTGGCATAGGAACCGTGGCCGATCTGCAGGTTCGAGATATAGCCGTCGACCGGTGCGGTGACCTTGGTCCATTCGAGGTTGGCGCGGGCGCTGTCGACCGCCGCAACCGCAGCGCGCAGCTGCGGGTTGGCGCTGCCCGTCGGGCCGAGCTGCTGCAGCGCGCCCGCGAGTTGCGCTTCGGCCTGGACGACGCCGGCTTCGGCCGAGGCCAGCTTGGCCATTGTCGCCTCGAGCTTGGCGCGCGTCGCATAGCCGACTTCGAGCAGCTTGGCGGTGCGGTCATTGTCCTGTTGCGCCTCGACCAGCTGCGCCTTGCGCGAGGTCAGCACGGCGCGCGCCGAGTCGACCGCAGCGGCGGCGGCACCGACCGACTGCTGTGCTGCGCCATAGGACGCACGCGCGCTTTCGAGCGCGATGCGGTAGTTGGTCGGGTCGATGCGGGCGAGCAGCTGGCCCTTGGCGACACGGCTGTTGTCGGTGACCGGCACGGCAAGGATTTCGCCGCTGACCTGCGGCGTCACTGGCACGACCAGCGTTTCGGCGGTCGTCTGATAGGTGATCGGCGCCAGCCGGTCGGCGGCAATGTTATAGGCGAGCAGCGCCAGCAGCAGGCCGGCGACGATATAGGTCCAGCGCCGCACCGGATCGGGTTGTCCGGCGGCCGTGTCGGGCGCCATGTCCGATTCCGTCGCTTCGCTCATCCCAAACCCCTGTCTCTCGCGGCTTCGGTCTATTCGACTTCGCTGCCGCGTGCTAGCCTGCGACAGGCGCCGATACTGATGCAGGGGTTGTATCGTGATTTCCAGCTTTCCCGAAATCGTCATCATCTTGTCGATTGTCGCGTTTGCGACCAAGGCGGCGGCGTATTTTGCCGCCGAGGCCGGGCACCTGACGCTCAAGGAACGCCGCGGCATTGCCGTCAAGTCGGTGCTGATCCAGGCGGTGGTGCTGTCGATATTCGTCGCATTCGGGCCGAACATCCTCGGCTTTTTCCATGTTTCGATCTTCGCGCTCGAAGTCGCGGGCGGGCTGATCCTGTTGCTGTTTGCCATCGGGCTGGTGCTCGGTGAAGGCCATGACAGCGCCGCCGACGCGCACCGCGCCGGCCCCGAAATGGCGATCTATCCGCTCGCGGTGCCGCTGCTCGCATCGCCGCAGGCCATTGTCGCGATCACCATTTTCTCGACGCAGATGGGCGTCGGCAACCGGCAGTTGCTGTGGGCCGGGCTGGGCACGATCATCGCCGGCAATCTCGCGGTGATGTTGGGTGTCGCGCAGGTCATCGGCGGCGAGAAGAAGGCGGGGGGCGGTGGTTTTTCGGCGGTGCTGCTGCGCGTTGTGGCGCTGCTGCTCGCGGCGCTGGCGGTCGAAATCATCGCGCTCGGCCTGCGCGGCTACGGTGTGCTGCCGCCGATGCCGGCTGCGGCGCACTAGGCATATTCGCAATATCCAGTCCCGCTCATCCCGAGCGAAGTCGAGGGACACGCCCGAACGTCGGCCAGTCCCTCGACTTCGCTCGGGATGAGCGAGGTTGGTTCACGTCGAAAATCAGCCGGTGGCAAATTATGCATTGCCTATCACCGGTGGCGTTCGACGCTTGACCGGTCTATGCTGCACTGCCACGTGAATTGGTATTGACGGAAGGCCGCAACATGGCCGTTTTCTCGCGCACCGAGACTCTCAACGGCCGCAAGCTGCCGTTCGAGCGTGTCGCGCTGTTGTTGCAGGGCGGCGGCGCGCTCGGATCGTATCAGGCCGGCGTCTATGAGGCGCTCCACGAGGGCAAGATCGAGCCCGACTGGGTCGCGGGCATTTCGATTGGTGCGATCAATTGCGCCATCATTGCCGGCAATGCGCCCGCGCAGCGCATCGAAAAGCTGCGCGAATTCTGGGACCAGGTGAGCTCGGCGCCCGACTACGGCGTTGCCGACTATTGGCTGGCGCTGTGGCAGGGCGATCTGGCGCGCAGCTGGGCCAACCGGCTGACGGCAGCGCGCACGATGACCAGCGGCGCGCCGGGGTTTTTCACGACGCGCATGCCGCCGCCGATGCTGCTGCCGACCGGCGCAGAGGGCGCGACGAGTTTTTATGATACCGCCGGGCTCAAGGCGACGCTCGAACGGCTGGTCGATTTCGACCGGATCAATGCGGCGGGTGCGATGCGCTTCAGCGTTGGCGCGGTCAACGTCCGCACCGGCAATTTCGAGTATTTCGACAACGGCACGCACAGCATCCGGGCCGAGCACATCATGGCGAGCGGCGCGCTGCCGCCGGGGTTTCCGGCGGTTGAAATCGACGGGGAGTTCTATTGGGACGGCGGCGTCGTGTCGAACACGCCGCTCGACTGGATCCTGTCGAACCTGCCGCTGCTCGACACACTGGCGTTCCAGGTCGATCTGTGGAGCGCACGCGGGGTGGTGCCGCGCAACCTCGGCCAGGTCGCCGAACGCCTCAAGGAAATCCAGTATTCAAGCCGGACACGCGCCAGCACCGACCATTTCCGCGAACTGCAAACCGCGCGTGCGCTGGTGCAAGCGCTGCTCGACAAGCTGCCCGACGATTTGAAGCGCAGCGCCGAGGCCGCCGAACTGTGCCGGCTCGCCGACCCGTCGGTGCACAATATCGTCCAGCTGATCTACAAATCACCGCCGCACGAGCTTGAATCGAAGGACTATAATTTCTCGCGCGCCGCGATGGAATCGCACTGGGCGCAAGGCTATGCCGATGCCGCACGCACGCTGGCGCAGCCGCAGGTTTTCGAACGACCGACCGACAACAACGGCGTCCAGACCTTCGATTTCTGCAGCGAACGCTGAACCCACGGAGCCGCGCACGATGAACATCGACGACGTCCGCAAAAACGCTTTCGCCATGCCGCTGACCAGCCCGGCGTTCCCGCCCGGGCCGTACCGCTTCGTCAACCGCGAATATATGATCATCACCTATCGCACCGACATGGATGCGCTGCGCGCGGTGGTGCCCGAGCCGCTGATGGTGACCGAACCGCTGGTCAAATACGAGTTCATCCGCATGCCCGATTCAACCGGCTTCGGCGACTATACCGAAAGCGGTCAGGTCATTCCGGTGACGTTTGAAGGCCGCGCCGGCAGCTATACGCACGCGATGTATCTGAACGACCACCCGCCGATTGCCGGCGGCCGCGAGCTGTGGGGGTTTCCCAAAAAGCTCGCGGCGCCGTCGCTGACCGCCAATGTCGACGCGCTGGTCGGCCGGCTCGACTATCACGGCATTCCGGTGGCGCTCGGCACGATGGGCTACAAGCATCGTGCGCTCGATCTGGCGCCGGTGCTGGCGTCGATGCTGGCGCCCAATTTCCTGCTCAAGATCATCCCGCATGTCGATGGGTCCCCACGCATCTGCGAGATCGTCGAATATGAACTCACCGACATCAATCTGAAGGGCGCCTGGACCGGCCCCGCGGCGCTCAGCCTGACGCCGCACGCGCTGGCGCCGGTGGCCGATTTGCCGGTGCTCGAAATCGTCTCGGCGACGCATATCGTTGCCGACCTGACGCTCGGCCTCGGCCGCGTGGTGTTTGATTATCTTGGAAAGGATGTTTGATGGGACAGTTGCAGGACAAGGTCGCGGTGGTCACCGGCGCGGCGAGCGGCATCGGCAAGGACATCGCCAAGCTGTTCCTTGCAGAGGGCGCGAAGGTGGCGATTGCCGACCTCAACATCGATGCCGCGAACGCCACCGCGCTGGAATTTGACCCGACGGGCAAGCGCGCGATGGGCGTCGCGATGAATGTTACCGACGAAGCCCAGGTCAATGCTGGCGTCGAAGCCGTCGCCGCGAAGTTCGGCGGCATCGACATTCTGGTGTCGAACGCCGGCATCCAGATCGTCGCGCCGATTGTGGATTTCGCCTTTGATGACTGGAAGAAGCTGCTCGCCATCCACCTCGACGGCGCCTTCCTGACCACCAAGGCCTGCCTCAAGCACATGTACGCGCAAGGCCGCGGCGGCAGCGTCATCTACATGGGCTCGGTGCATTCGAAAGAGGCGTCGAAGCTCAAGGCACCTTATGTCACCGCCAAGCACGGGCTGATCGGACTGTGCAAGGTCGTCGCCAAGGAAGGCGCCGAATTCGGCGTCCGCGCCAACGTCATCTGCCCCGGCTTCGTGCGCACGCCGCTGGTCGAAAAGCAGATCCCCGAACAGGCCAAGGCGTTCGGCATTTCGGAGGAGGCCGTCATCAAGACGGTGATGCTCAAGGACACTGTCGACGGCGAATTCACCACTGTCGATGACGTGGCGCGCGTCGCGGTGTTCCTCGCAGGTTTCCCGACCAACGCGCTGACCGGCCAGTCGATTGTCGTCAGCCACGGCTGGTACATGCAGTAGCCGACGCCATATGGCTCAAAATGATTGCAAATTTCCGCACAGCGCCTATCGTTTCGCTGCGGCTGGGACATTGGTGTCCGGCGCCGCCCAACAAGGAATTCGGGGCATGACTTTGAAGCTGCATTTCAACAAATTGCTGCTCGCCGGCGCAGCCGCGACGATGCTGGTGGCGACGCCGGGCTTTGCCGCTGACGGCGATGCCAGCA
This sequence comes from uncultured Polymorphobacter sp., assembly GCA_937894055.1. Taxonomy (GTDB): domain Bacteria; phylum Pseudomonadota; class Alphaproteobacteria; order Sphingomonadales; family Sphingomonadaceae; genus Polymorphobacter_A. Next base: position 3,589 of record CALDHQ010000188.1, on the reverse strand, counting down.
AGATCAGCGGGCTGATTACCGCACACACCGGCAACGTGCTGACCGTGGTCGATGCCAACAACGTGACGCAGACGATCAACCTGTCGCCGACGACCGGCGTCCAGTCGACCGAAGGTGCGCTCAACGTCCGCAAGGACACCGTTGACCAGACGGCGCTGATCCCCGGCCTGCGCATCAATGCTGATGTCGTCGCCGCCGGCAACGCCTTCAATGCCGTCAAGATCGACTTCAAGTCGGGTGACTTCAAGACCGCGCAGGCAGTCCAGGCTGGCGTCGCGCAGACCGAGGCACAGACGCTCGCCAACAAGAACCGCCTCAACGACTTCGGCACCAACGAAACCATCGCCACCACCGATGTGCTGTTCGCATCGGGTAGCACGGTGATTTCGGCGCAGGGCAAGTCGGACCTGATGGCGTTCGCGCAACAGGCCAAGGCGACCAAAGGCTATCAGGTCACGGTCAACGGCTATACCGACTCGACCGGCAACGCCGCCGAAAACCAGCGGCTGAGCAAGGCGCGCGCTAACGCCGTCATCAACTTCCTGCAGGAAAAGGCCGGGCTTTCAACGTCGCGCGTCCAGTCGGGCAATGGCATGGGCGTTGCCACCGATGCCGGCTCGGGCAGCAACGCCGGCGCGCGCAAGGTCACCGTGCGGCTGTTCGTCGACAAGGGTGTTGCTGACAGCAGCAACCAATAGCCGATTTTGGGGGCCTGGCGCAGTTCGCGTCGGGCCCCTTTTTCGGTTTGGCCCCTAAGGGGCCGCGACGTCGCTACTTCTTCGGCGCATCCATCTCCGCTTCCGACCGCGTTTCAACGGCAGCGCCCTGCATCGACGCCGCCACGGCCTCGGCGCGTTCCATGACACGCAGCACGTTGCCGCCCGCGAGCTTGGCGACATCGGCGTCGCTCCAGCCGCGGCGCATCAGCTCCGCCATCAGCGCCGGATAGGTCTCGACGCCCTCCAGCCCGACCGGCGTGTCGGGAATGCCGTCGAAATCGGCGCCGAGCCCGACATGGTCGTGCCCGGCAACCTTGGCGATGTGTTCGACATGATCGGCGATGGTGGCGAGCGTGGTGACCGGGCGCGGGTGCGCCTTGTCCCAGTCATTCAGCGCCGCATCGACCTTGGCTTGCGGCTCGCCCATCAGCACCGCCTTGAGCCGTACCGTCTCGGCGGCACGCGCGGTCTGCCAGTCGAGGCGCGCCTGATCGACGAACACCGCATAGTAGTTGATCATGACGACGCCGCCGTTGGCTGCGACCTGCGGCAGCACATCATCGGGGACATTGCGCGGGTGGCTGTTGAGCGCGCGCGCCGACGAATGCGAATAGATCACCGGCGCCTTGGTCGTCGCCAGCACCGCCTTCATCGTCGCGGGCGAGACATGGCTCAAGTCGACGAGCATGCCGATGCGGTTCATTTCGGCGATGACGGCGCGGCCGAACGGCGTCAGGCCGTTATGCAGCGGCGGCTGGTTGGCGCTGTCGGCCCAGTCGTTGTGGAGCACGTGCGTCAAGGTCATGTAGCGCACGCCGAGCGCCTGGTACTGGCGCAGCACCGCAAGGCTGTTGTCGATCTGGCTGCCGCCCTCGACACCGAGCAGCGATGCGATCTTGCCGGCCTTGTGGATGCGACGAATGTCGGCGGCAGTGCCCGCCATTTCGAAGGTCTGCGGGTAGCGTGCGGCGATGCCGCGGACGATGTCGATCTGCTCAAGCGTCGCCTTGATCGCTGCCGGGCCGGTGACTTCGGCCGGCACATAGACCGACCAGAATTGCCCGCCGACCATGCCCGCCCGCAGCCGCGGAATATCGGTGTGCAGCGCGCGGTCGAACTTGCGGCCATCGGCGGTGAGGTCGACATTCCACCATTTCTCGCCGAACTGATCACGCAGCTGTTCGGCCCAATCATTGTGACCATCGATCAGCGGCGTCGCCTTGAGCACGCGCGCCACGCGCGCGTCATAGCCGGGCGCGGCGGCGAGCAGCGGTTGGGTCAGCAGCAGCGCTGCGATAAGGGCCTTGTGAAGCATGAAATCCCCGCTTTGACAGTTTGCCCGACATGGCTACGCTGTTCGGACGCGCCGTAGAAGGGCAAATCCCGCGTGGCGCCGGACAGGGGAGTTTTCGTGGCCGAACATCCAGAACCTGCGCTGCAGTCGACACGCGGCATGCGTCGCGTGCTGGTGGCGCTGATTTTCGTCGCGGTGTCGCTCAACTATGTCGACCGGCAGGTGCTGGCGCTGCTCAAGCCGACGCTCGAGGCCGAATTCGGCTGGTCGGACCAGGAATTCGCGCATCTGGGGTCGGTGTTCCAGATTGCTGCTGCGGCGGCGCTGCTGTTCGTCGGCTGGTTCGTCGACAAGGTTGGGGTGCGCTGGGCGCTCGGGCTCGGCGTCGCGGTGTGGAGCGCCGCGGGCATGGCGCATGCGTTTGCCGGCACGGTGCAGCAGTTCGTTGTGGCGCGTGCGGCGCTGGCGGCGGCCGAATCAGTCGGCACACCGGCGGCGGTCAAAGCCGGCGCGGTCTATTTGCCGCTCAAGGAGCGCTCGCTCGGGCTCGGACTGTTCAACACCGCGCCCAACATCGGCGCGATCCTGACGCCGCTGCTGATTCCGCCGCTGGCGCTGATCTGGGGCTGGCGCGCGGCGTTCCTGGTGACCGGGGCGCTGGGGTTTGTCTGGCTGATTTTCTGGTGGCTCGGCACGCGCAACCTCAAGCCCGTCGAAAAGCCGGCGAGCGCCGAGGTGACGCGGCAGGAAACCCGCTGGTCGGTGCTGCTCGCCGACCGGCGCAGCTGGGCGATTGCCGGCGCCAAGGCGCTGACCGATCAGGTGTGGTGGTTCGTGCTGTTCTGGATGCCCGACTTCTTCCACCGGCAATTCGGCATGCAACAGGCCGATCTCGGCTATCCGATTGCCATCATCTTCAGCCTCGCGGCGCTGGGAGCGCTGTCGTCGGGGCTGCTGTTTCCGCGGCTGCTCGACCGCGGGCTGAGCGTCAACGCGGCGCGCAAGACCTCGATGCTGTTCTACGCGACGCTGATCCTGCCGATGGCGCTGGCTTTGTATACATCGAGCCCGTGGATTGCCGCCGGGCTGATCGGGCTGGCGCTGTTCGCGCACCAGGGGTTTTCGACGAACATCTTCGGGCTGACGGCGGATGTGGTGCCGCTGCCGCGGGTGGCGCGGGTGATTGCGCTGGGGGCGGTTTGCGGGAATCTGACGGGGGCGGGGATTATCGAGTTGTCGGGTTGGTCACTCACCAACGGGGTCGGCTATTGGCCGATGTTTGCGATTTGCTCGGTGGCTTATTTTCTGGCGACGGCTTGGGTGCATTTGCTGGTGCCGGTGGTGAAGCCCAGCCACGGCTAGCGCGGCGGCGCGCAAGGCAGAATTTGCCCTTCGCGAATTCAGACTTGCGCGCGGACTCGCGCGCGGCCCGGCCGGCGGGGCGGCGGCGCACTGCCGACGAGCCCGTCCGACGCGCGGGCTTTGCCCGCGCTGCTTTCTGGCCTGCGACGTAGTCGGAAGATTAGCAGAAGCAAGGAAGTAAGAGCGTCGTGGCAAAGCCACGCCGTCGGACGGG
>CALDHQ010000187.1 GCA_937894055.1 uncultured Polymorphobacter sp. | reverse complement strand
GATGGCGGCTCCACGGTTGCTTCCACGACTTCGATGGGAGTTTCAGCGGCTGCGACAGTCGGAGCGGGAGCGGCCGCTGCGGCTTCGGGCGCTGCAGCCGGTGGGACGGGAGGAGCAGGCTCTGGGGTTTTGGTTGTCATCGTGGGTGCAGGTCCCTCGCCACCGCCTGCCGGCGAAGCAGCCGCAGGCGCGGGATTGGCCGGGCTTGCCGGCGGATTGACCGGCTTGTCGGCGAGCAGCGTCGATACTGCCGTCCGTGCGGCCCATGCGCGCTATCTGACGCTCAACGAGGGTGCCAACGCCGACTATATCCCGGCGCTCGCCAAGGTGCCGTCGAAGTTCTTCGGCGTGTCACTGGTGACGGGTGACGGCAAGATTCACGAAGCCGGCGATACCACCGAGGTGTTCTCGATCCAGTCGATTTCCAAGGTGTTCAACGCCGCAATTGTCATGGAGCAATCGGGCAAGGATTTTTTCCTGAACAATGTCGGCGTCGATGCCACCGGTCGTGTGTTCAACTCGATCGAGGCGATCGAGCAGTACAAAGGCAAGGAAATGAACCCGCTCGTCAATGCGGGCGCCATTGCCACGGTCGGCAACATCAAGGGCAAATCGGCCGAGGAGGTCTGGGATACAATCATCACCTTCTATTCCGCCATGGCGGGCCGCAAGCTTGAGGTGAACCAGGAGGTCTACAAGTCCGAAGCCGACACCAACCAACGCAACCAGGCGATCGGCAAACTGATGTCGGCGTACGGCCTGTTTCCGATGGATCCCGGCGTCGCGACCGACCTCTATACCAAGGCCTGCTCGGTCAATGTCAGCTCGCATGACCTCGGCAACATGGCGGCGACACTGGCGTTCGGCGGCCGCAACCCGGTTACCGGCAAGCAGGTGATGAGCCGCGCCAATGTGCCGGGGCTGCTGGCGATCATGGCGACTGCCGGCTTGTACGATGACAGCGGCAAATGGCTGTTCAACACCGGTCTGCCCGGCAAGAGCGGCGTCGGCGGCGGGTTGATCGCCGTGGCACCGGGCAAGTTCGGCATCGGCACCTTTTCGACCAAGCTCGATGTCGCGGGCAACAGCATCCGCGGGCAGCGGGCGATCACCGACATCAACAACACGCTAGGGACCAACCCGCTTGCGCAGTTCGGTTGATGCAGGTCGCATGATGCAGAGCTGTTTGCGCGTCGCGGCCGCAGCCGCACTGATTGCTGTTGCGCCGCTGGCATTCGTGCAGGCGGCGCCAGCGGCCAAACCCGTTGCCGAGACCGTGCTCTTCAACGATTCGCATTTCCACCTGACCAACTATGTCCAGCAGGGCACGCCGATCCGCGACTATCTGGCGATCATGGGCGACAAGATCGGACGCTCGACGCTGTTCGGCATCCCGCTGCAGCAGCAATGGGACTTTGCCAACACCGGCAATTTCGCGCCGACCTATTACCTGCAGTCCGACGCACCACTGTATTATTACTCGTTCACCGACGCCTATATCGCGATGCAGTATCTGTCGCTGGCACCCGCCGAGCGCGCCCGACTCGACCCGATGATCACCGGCTTCGATCCCGCCGACATGTACGCGGTCGATCATATCCGCCGCGTGTTGACGACCTTTCCCGGCGTGTTCTCGGGGATCGGCGAATTTTCGATCCACAAGGAGTTCGTCTCGGCAAAAATCGCCGGCGGCCCGGCCAGCCTGACCAATCCGGCGCTCGACCGCGTCCTCGATTTCGCCGGCGAGGCCGGGCTGGTGGTCATCCTGCACAACGACATCGATGCGCCCTTCGCCAAGGGAGACAGCCTGCCGAACAGCCTGACGCAGATGCGTGACCTGCTGCTGCGCCACCCCAGAACGACGATCATCTGGGCGCACACCGGATTGGGGCGCATCGTCAAGCCGGTGCCGACCAGCGCCGGGGCTGAATATGGCGGGCATTCGCTGACGCATCTCGACATCATGGAGCACCTGCTCGAAAATCCGGCATTGCGTCACGTCTACCTCGACATTTCATGGGACGAGGTAGCGAAGTACGCGGTCGCCTCGCCCGAAAGCATCGCGCGCACCGCCGCTTTCATCAACGCCCACCCCGACCGCATTCTGTTCGGCACCGACAATGTCGCGCCCAAGGATCAGGCGACGCAGCTGCGCGTGTTCGACATGTGGAAGCCGGTGTTCGATCTGCTGACCCCGGAGGCGAGCTATGCGGTGCGGATCGGCAATTATAACCGCCTGTTTGACAAGGCGCGCCTTGATGTGCGGAAATGGGAAAAGGCCAATGTGGCCACGGTAAAGGCATCGAAGTGAAGTTATTGGCGGTACTGCTGGCGTCAACATTTGCAGTGCCTGTCGTCGCGCAATCGGCGCCGGCGGCGTCCGACCGCCAGAGTGTCGAGGCGCAAATCAAGGAGTTGCGCGCCATGCGCGACAGCCTTGCCACGCAAATGAACACGTTTGACGGCAAGATAAATGCGCTCGAAAACCAGCTTCAGGCGTCGCTGCCGACCCAGCCGGCTACGGCGCCGACAGCCACGCCAAAACCTGCACCTGTGGCAACGGCAAGCGCCGCCCCGGCAGCGCCCGCAGTTGTGACCGGTGCGGCAACGGCAGCGGCAGTTGCGCCTGCTGCGCCAGGTGCCGACACCATCAAGGTCGCCGCGCGCGATGCCGACGTCACCAATGACGCCTATCTGTTCAAGCCGAAGACCTGGGGCGTGCGCGAGCCCGGCAAGGGCTTCGTCGTCGCGCGCACCGATACCGGCGAGCTCGACGTCACGCTCGTCACCTATTTTCGCTACCTCAACCAGAAAGCGCTCGACCCGGACTACACATTCTATTTCGGCAAGACCGTGCCGCTCAAGCTCAACGAGGATTTCCAGCTCAACAAGGTCAATCTGACGTTCAAGGGCTGGCTGTTCGACGAGCGCTTCCGTTACCTGATCTTCCTGTGGACCAACAACGCCGCGCAGGGCGACAGCGGGTCACTCGTGATCGCCGGCTGGATGGGATATCAATTCAAGGACTGGCTGTTCGTCGGCGCCGGCATCGATGCGCTGCCGTCGACACGGTCGACCACCGGCAACTATCCCAACTGGCTGCGCAACGACAACCGACTGATGGCGGACGAATTCTTTCGCGGATCCTACACCACCGGCATCTGGCTGGACGGGCGGTTTGCCGAAAAATTCCAGTACCGTGTGATGCTGGGCAACAACCTCAGCACGCTGGGGGTCAGCGCGGCGCAGCTTTATCCCGGCCTCGACACCGCATCGGCGTATCTGCGCTGGATGCCGACGACCGGCGAGTTCGGGCCGGCGGCGGGGTTCGGCGATTACGAGAACCATCAGCAGGTCGCGACGCTGCTCGAGGCGCACTATACCTACAGCCGCGAGGACGCACAGGAGCAGCCGGGCACCAATACGGTCGAAAACAGTCAGATCCGACTGTCGGACGGCGCACGACTGTTCGACCCCGGCGTGTTCGGTACGCAGTATCGGATTAAAAAGGCGACCTATCAGATGGCGGCCGCCGACGCGGCGGTGAAGTACCGGGGTTTCGCGCTCGAAGGCGAATTCTATGCGCGCTGGGTCAATGATTTCCAGACCACCGGCCCGCTGCCCTACAGCAAGATGTTCGATACCGGGATCAGCGTGCAGGCATCGAGCATGCTGGTCGACAAAAAGCTGCAGGCGTACGCGACCTTCTCGCAAATCTGGGGCGAATTCGGCAATCCAACCGAGGCGGCAGTCGGGCTCAACTGGTATCCGTTCGGCATTAAGAACTTTCGCATTACGCCGAACGCAATGTGGCTGCAAAAGTCGCCCGTCGGTTACAACGGCGTGCCGTATGTCGTTGGCGGCCAAGGGTGGGTGTTCTACATCGACGCGGCGCTCGCTGCATTCTAGCCGGCACAGCTATGAACCGGATTGCCCGCATGACCATCCGGCGAAACAGGCAAACCAAAGTATCAGGACCGGGACGCTGCGCGTGTCAGGCCGCTCTGTTCGTGGCCCTGATGCTTGTCGCGGGTGCCGCGCGGGGTCAGGCCGTCACGGACGTGGCAGCGCCCGCCGCGCCGGCCAGCGCGACGCCCGACTATGCCATTCCCGACTTCACCGCGCTGACCAAATACCTTCCCAGCCTCGACACCCGGTTCGGGTCGCTGACGCTCGGTCTGGAGCTAATCGGCGACTATACGGCGTTCCGGCAGAACGACATCAGCATCGGGCAGGTCGGCGTGCAGAACGATCAGTTCGAGATGCGCAGCGCCAGCATCGACGTCACCGGCCAGCTCGGGCCGAAGCCGTGGATTACCTACAAGGTCGGCATCGAATACAACGGTTTCAACGTCAATCAGGACGACACCTGGAACGTCACCGATCTGGCGCTCAACCTTGAGCTCGACGATGGGCGGACGCTGGTCAAGATGGGCCAGATCAAGGGCAATTTTTCGTACGAAGTCGTCGGCAGCTTCGTCAAGATGCCGCAGAGCGAGCGGACGATGAGTCCGTTCGCGGCGCCGCGTAACCCTGGCGTGATGATTATCCATGTGTTCGGCGCCGACAAGCGCGTGACCGGGTCGATCGCGGCGTACAAGGATCAGGCCGAATCCGCCGGCGGCAGCTTCGGCTTCGCGGCGCGCGGCACGGCTTTGGTCTGGGGAGCGCCGGGCAACGGCAACGGCTACCTGCATCTGGGCGCTTCGTTGCTGCATTCGGGTTCCGACACTGCCGCGCGTTACCGCGCCAAACCGGGCAGTGATGTCGCCGACTATTATGTCGATACCGGCGATTTCGCGGTCAACGGCGCCAACCATTTCGGGCTGGAAGCCCTCTATAGCAATGTCGGCGGCTGGTCGGTGCAATCCGAATATGTTGTCGCGCAGGTCGACTCGGTCGACTTCGGAACGGTCAACTTTCGCGGCTTCTATATCCTCGGCAGCTGGGTGCT
>CALDHQ010000186.1 GCA_937894055.1 uncultured Polymorphobacter sp. | reverse complement strand
CTTTGAATTCCAAGCTCCTTGTATTGTACCAGCGACCGCAGAAGGTGGAGCAGAGGTATTCAAGATAGATTATTTTGATAAAAAAGCTTTCTTAACCCAATCACCACAGCTTTACAAGCAAATCGTGATGACCGCTTTTGAGCGCGTCTTCTCCGTCAATAAGATTTTTCGCGCGGAGCCTTCCGCGACCACGCGCCACCTGACCGAGGTTGTGTCGCTCGACGCCGAGATGCCGCCGCTGGCCGGGCTGGGCCTGGGCCACGGCGACTGGGCGATGGCGCAGTTCGGCATCGGCGTGCTGTTCTGGCCGGTGCTGCTGACGCTGATGCTGGTGCGCGTGGCCACGCTCGACGGCATCCAGCCGACCGCACTGCGCGACCTGAACGACGTGATGAGCCGCGTGCTGGCCAGCGGCGACAAGATGCGCCGCAGCACGCTGGGTGGCCCGCAGGCTGCCGCCGAAATCATCACGAAACGTAACTGCCAGCCAGTCCAGCAGTTCAGGATGACTCGGCCTGCCGCCCATGCGGCCAAAGTCATTCGCGGTATCGACCAGCCCACGGCCAAAATGATGCTGCCACAGACGGTTCACAATCGAGCGCGTGGTGAGTGGATTGCGCGCATCGGCGATCCACTTCGCCAAGCCCAGGCGGCGGCTGGTCAAATCCTCCGGCAGCACAAACGGGTCACCGTCTGCGCCTTCAACTCCCAGGCCGATTGCGCTGAGCACGCCGGGCTGAACCTTTTCTCCCGGAGCTTCGATGGAGCCCCCGGTGAGGATGTGAGTCTCGGGCTTTAGGCTGGCTTTGATCACCTCCGGCATGCGCAGCTTGCGCGCGTTTTTGAACTTGGCATCACCGCCGTCATAGACGCTCTGCACCATCGGCTCGTAGCGTTCCAGAGCACGCTCCCAGATCCATTCATCCTGCTCGCGCACCTTGATGTCGTCGAAGCCAAGCGCGAGGACTGGACGCGCGACCCGTTCGTGCTGATCGAGGAAAACGGCAATTTCTATGGCCGCGGCACGATCGACGACAAGAGCCAGGCGGCGATCTTCACCGACTCGATGGCGCGGCTCAAGGCCAAGAAGCCACCATTGCGCACGATCAAGCTGGTGCTAAGCTGCGGCGAGGAGAGCGGCGCGCGCATCAATAATATCCGCTGGCTGATCGACAACCACCGCGACTGGCTCAACGCCGCGTTCGCGCTCAACGAAGGTGGTAGCGGCACGCTCGACGCACAGGGCAAGCCGCAGACTTTGGGGTTCCAGGCGGGCGAAAAGGTCTCGCAGAATTTCCGGATCGAGGCGACCAACCCCGGCGGCCACAGCAGCATGCCGCGCCCCGACAATGCCATCTACGACCTGTCGCGCGGGCTGATCGGGATTGCCGACTACCAGTTCCCGGTGCAGTTCAACGACACCACGCGCGGCTATTTCGGCGCGATGGCGGGCATCGTCGGCGGCGACACTGGCAAGGCGATGACCGCGCTGCTCGCCAACCCGCAGGACGCGGCGGCGGACGCGCTCGTTTCGAAGAATGCGGCGTGGCATTCCATGCTGCGCACCACCTGCGTCGCGACGTTGACCGAGGGTGGCCATGCCATCAACGCGCTGCCGCAACGCGCCACCGCCAACGTCAATTGCCGGATGTTCCCCGGCGATCCGGTGCCGAACGTGCAGGCCGGGCTGGTCAAGGCTGTCGGCAGCACCGGCGTGACGGTGACCGCGGTACCGCCGGTCAACCCGCAGACGCCGGCACCGCCGCTGACGCCTTTGGTCTTCGGCACCGCCAAGCAGGTCGCGGCCAAGCATTTCCCCGGCATTCCGGTGCTGCCGATGATGCTGACCGGTGCCACCGACGGCCGCTTCCTGACCGCCGCCGGCGTGCCGACCTATGGCGTGCCGGGCGGGTTCATCACCGCCGACAGCGGCATGCACGGGCTCAACGAGCATGTGCCGGTCGCAACGCTCTATGCGCAGCGCGACTATCTGTTCGACCTTATCCAGGCCTATGCCGCAACCAAGGATACGCAATGACGTTCAAAGCCCTGCTGCTCGCCACGCTGATTGCCGCACCCGCGACGGCGCAGACCATTCGTCCCGACCAGGCGGCATTCCGCGACCTTTACAAGGAGCTGGTCGAGACCAACACGACGCTGTCATCGGGCAGCTGCACCGCGGCCGCAGCGAAGATGGGCGCGCGGTTGAAGGCGGCGGGCTTCAGCGATGCCGACATCACCTATTACGCGACGTCTGAAAAGCCCAAGGAAGGCGGGCTGGTCGCGGTGCTGCACGGTAGCGACCACAAAGCCAAACCGATGCTGCTGCTCGCGCATATCGATGTCGTCGAGGCCAAGCGCGAAGACTGGACGCGCGATCCGTTCACGCTGGTCGAGGAAGGCGGCTATTTCTACGCGCGCGGCACCGCCGACGACAAGGCGCAGGCGGCAATCTGGACCGACGCACTGATCCGCTTCAAGCAAAGCGGCTACAAGCCGGCGCGCAGCATCAAGCTGGCGCTGACCTGCGGCGAGGAAACCACCTTCGCGTTCAACGGCGCGCAATGGCTGGCACAGAACCGCCCCGACCTGATTTCGGCGGAATTTGCCTTGAACGAAGGCGGCGGCGGTATGCTCGACGCCACCGGCCGGCCGGTGCTGCTGGCGATGCAGGTTGGCGAAAAGGATGTGCAGAATTACTGGCTTGAAGTCACCAACCCCGGCGGCCACAGCTCGCGGCCGGTGCCAGAAAACGCCATCTACCGGCTGTCGGCGGCGGTCACCAAAGTCGGCAATCATGAGTTCCCGGTGACCTTCACGCCGACGAC
>CALDHQ010000185.1 GCA_937894055.1 uncultured Polymorphobacter sp. | reverse complement strand
AGGCTGTAGGCGATGATGCCGATGTCGTGCTGCTCGCAGTAGGGCAGGAGGCCGGCCTCGATGCCGCGGTTGAGCATGCTGTAGGGCGGCTGCAGGAAGGTGACGGGGTGGATGGGGCGGATGCGCTCGAGCTGCGCGACGCTGAAATTACTGACGCCGGCGTAGCGGACCTTGCCCTCCTTGACCAGTTCGGCGACGGCGGACCAGCCCTCTTCGATGTCCTCGTCGGGCTGCGGCCAGTGGATCTGATACATGTCGATGACGTCGACCTGCAGGCGGCGCAGGCTGTCCTCGCATTCCTGCTTCACGCTCGCGCGCTTCAGGCGCGGGACGATCGTGCCGTCGGGTTCCCAGCAGCGCTCGCACTTCGTCGAGATGATCGGCTTATCCTTCATCTCCTTGAGGGCGCGGCCCACGACTTCTTCCGAGCGACCGAGGCCGTACACGGCGGCGGTGTCGATCCAGTTGATGCCGACGGCCATCGCCTCATGGATCGTGCGGATGGAAAGGGCGTCGTCCTGCGCGCCCCAGCCGAACTTCCAATCGCCGCCGCCGATGGCCCAGGCACCGAAGCCGATGATCGTCGCGCCGTCGCTGCCCTCAAGCAAAATGCCCGACACCTTGGTGCCGTTGAGCAGCAAATCGTTCGGCCATTTGAGCGCCAGGTGGCCTGCTGGGACCCATTTCTGCAATGCGCGGTCGAGCGCCACCGCCGCGACGAACGACAGCTGCTGCGACGGCCCCTCGCCCGGCTGCGGCCGCGTCAGGACGCTGATGAACAGATTGCCTTCGAGCGACGACCACGCCCGCCCGCGCCGGCCGCGACCGCCGCTTTGGCGCGTGGCGCGCACCCATAGACCATCGGCTGCACCGTCCTGCGTTGCCAGCCAGTCGTTCGTCGAGCCGATTTCGTCGAATTCGACGAGGGTGGAGGTCAAAGCGACTCCGCCTGCCCTACAGCAACGACGCCGCCGCATGCGTTGCCGCAGCGACCAGCGGCGTAATCGCCAGCATGCCGAGCGGCGAGCAGGCGATCGCGGCGACCCCGATCATCGCCGCATTGATGCGGCTGTCCGACGGCGCGAAGTGCGGCGCGGGCGTGTCGAAGTACATCGTCTTGATGACGCGCAGGTAGTAATAGGCACCGATGACGCTGGCGATGACGCCGAGGATGGCGAGCGTGTAAAGGTGCGCGTTCATCGCCGCAGTGAACACCGCGAACTTCGGCCAGAAGCCGAGCAGCGGCGGGATGCCGGCCAGGCTGAACATGAAGATGGCGAGCGCTGCGGCAAGGCCGGGGCGCGACCGCGACAAGCCGGCGAGGCTGTCGAGCGTCTCGACGGGCTTGCCGTCAACGTCGCGCATCGCGAGCACGCACAGGAAGCTGCCGAGCGTCATCACCAGATAGACCGTCATGTAGAACAGCACCGCCGCAACACCTTCGCGCGTGCCGGCGGCGAGCCCGATCAGCGCGAAGCCGATGTTGGCGATCGACGAATAGGCGAGCAGTCGCTTGATGTTGGTCTGGCCGATGGCACCGATGGCACCGAGGAACATCGAGGCGATGGCGACGAAGGTAACGATCTGCTGCCAGTCAGCGGTCATCGGGCCGAACGCCTCGATCGCGACGCGGATGAGCAGGCCGATTGCGGCTGCCTTGGGCGCTGACGCGAAGAATGCCGCGACCGGCGTCGGTGCGCCTTCGTAGACGTCGGGCGTCCACATGTGGAACGGCACCGCCGAAATCTTGAACGCCAGCCCCGACAGGATGAACACCAGCCCGATCAGCACGCCGATGTTGCGCGCCGGGCCACCGACCAGAGTCGCGCCGAGCGCGCTGAAGTTGGTTGTGCCGGCAAAGCCGTATACCAGGCTGATACCGTAGAGCAGGATGCCCGAGGCGAGCGCGCCGAGGACGAAATATTTGAGGCCGGCTTCGCTCGAGCGCGTCTCGTTGCGGTTGAACGCCGCGAGGACGTAGGCGGCCAAGCTCTGCAGTTCGAGGCCAACATACAGCGACAGCATGTCGTTGGCGCTGACCATCATGCACATGCCGGTCACGCCGAGCGTCAGCAGCACCGGATATTCGAAGCGCGCACTGCTGCTGCCCTTGAGATAGGGCAAGGCGAGCACCGCCGCGACAGCCGCAGACCCAAGGATCAGCAGCTTGAAATAGGCAGAGAAAGCGTCGGCAATATAGAGCCCGTCGAACGCCAGCACCGGCGTACCGGCACCCTGCACGACCAGCACGCCGGCGACAGCGTAGAGTGCAACAGCCGCCCAGGTCAGCAGCGGCAGACTGCGGTCACCGTTGAAGACGCCGACCATCAGCAGCACCATCGCACCGATGCCGAGCACCAGTTCGGGGGCAATCGTGTGAAGCGAGACGAGCAACATTACTTGGCTCCCGGCTTCAACTGGGGAAAGACCACGGTCTGGACTCCGGGATTGGCGCGTTCGAGGCGGTCAAGCAGGCTGGTCACCGGCACATGCAGCGGGCGCAGGAATGCGCCGGGCGCGATACCCATCCACAGCGTTGCCAGCGCGATCGGCAGCAGGATGGCGACTTCGCGCAACGACAGATCGGTCATCGCCTTGACGTCGGGCTTGTCGAGCGTGCCGAACACGACGCGGCGATAGAGCCACAGCATATAGGCGGCGCCGAGGATGATGCCGGTGGTCATCACCAGCGCCACCCAGGTGTTGGCGGCATAGGTGCCGAGCAGCACGAGGAATTCCGCAACGAAACCGCTGGTTGCCGGCAAACCGATCGACGCCATGGTGAAGAACATGAAGAACAGCGCGTATTTCGGCATGTTGTCGGCGAGCCCGCCGTAACGATCGATTTCGCGCGTGTGCAGCCGGTCGTAGACGACGCCGACGCACAGGAACAATGCAGCCGACACGAGGCCGTGGCTGAGCATGACCAGCATCGCGCCTTCAATTCCCTGCCGGTTGAAGGCGAACAGGCCGATCAGGCGCAGGTCTTCGTTGATCGCCCAGACCGGCTTCAGGGTGGCGTTCCAGAAGTTGTCGTTGAGGCCGAAGCCGCCGTCCGGGTTCCAGTCGGCGAGCTTGCTGTTGCGGTTGTCCGGGCGCAGCGGGTAGTCGCGCAGGTTCGGGGAGATCGAGGCATTGCCGGGCACCAGCGGGTTCTGCGGCCGGATGCCCACCGCATACGGCGCCTGCGGCTCGCTCTTGTCGAGCCAGCCGGACAGCGCCAGCCGCAGGCTCAAGCTTTCGCTGATGTCCCAGTCGGCGATCGCGCGAGCCGCACGTTTCGACACCTTGCCCAGGCGGTCTTCGGGCCGGGTGTTGCTGAACTGCCAGCCGGTGGTCGATTCGCTCAACGAGCCGGCCACGCGCACCCGGAGGTTGTCGGTGATCGGCCCGCTGACATAGCCCTCGGTATCGAAGCGGCCATAGCTGCCGCCGGTGACATCGGCACCGGCGCGGAAGGTCCGGGTCGGCTTGTTGGCGATGACCTGGCCGTGGTTGATGATCGCGATGCGATCGCACAGCGCCTCGGCCTCTTCGAGATAATGCGTGGTCAG
>CALDHQ010000184.1 GCA_937894055.1 uncultured Polymorphobacter sp. | reverse complement strand
CGGCTGACGTCGAGGTCCATCCAGCTGCCCGCGTCGACGGCAATCGGCACCTGCCGCACGGTGGCGGCGGGCGGCGCGTTGACATCCCATTTGGGTGCTGCGGGTTCGGCGGCCGTTGCCGGCAAGGCGTGCATCAAGGCAGCAGCGGACGCCACCGCCAGCAGGCGGGCGACAAGGCGCGGTTGGTTGGTCATTGGATTTCCCCTGAACTGACTGGCCCGTGGCGGGCGTATGCACCATCACTAGCGCGGCGCGGGCGGCGTGCAAGTGCGCTGTCCTTTGAGATGCCGGTTGAATTGCCGCGCTCAAGCGGGCAAAACGGCGGCCGTAAGCCAGTGCCCCGGCGTCAGGCTATGACGCGCCCCGTTTTGCGAGCACCAACGCCATGTCGCCGCGCGAATTTTCGGCAACGATCGAAGCCTTTGAAGGCGGTGGCGCCGTCCGCATGCTGCCGTGGGTCGATGCCAATCTGGGCGAGGTCAAGGCGATGCTGGCGTCGCAGGGCGCAGTGCTGCTGCGCAACTTCGCCGACAGCGATAATGACGATCTCGCCGAAGCCGTGCTCGGCCGCATCGGCAACGAACTGCTCGACGACGCCTATTGGTCAACACCGCGCAAGGGCGTCAAAGGCAAGACCTTCACCGCCACCGAAATGGCCAGCAACCGCACGATCGCGCTGCACAGCGAGATGGCGTACATGCCGGCGTGGCCGCGGCTGGTGGCGTTCCATGCGCTGATCGTGGCCGAAACCGGCGGCGAGACTACGGTGTGCGACCTTGACGCCGCGAGCGCGCTGATGGGCGATGTGGCAGCCAAGTTCGCGACACAGGACATCATCTACCAGCGCAGCTTCCACAAGGGCATCGACATCCCGTGGCAGACGGCGTTCCGCACCGAGGACCGCGCTGACGTTGACGAGGTCGCGGCGCGCAACGGCATGACGGTGCGCTGGCTCGACAATGGCGTGCTGCAGACCGAGCACCGCGCGCAGGGCACCGTCACCGACGAGGCCGGGCGGCCGCTGTGGTTCAATCAGGCGCATGTCTTTCATGCGTCGTCGCTCGGGCCAGCGCGCGCGCAGCTTGAAAAGCTGGTGGGCGCCGACAAGCTGCCGCGCAACGCGATTTTCGCCGACCGCTCGCCGATACCCGATGCCGACATGGCGAAGGTCCAGGACGCGTTCAACACCACGACCTGCGCAATGGCGTGGCAGCCCGGCGATGTGCTGGTGCTCGACAACATGCGCTTCGCACACGGCCGCGCGCCGTTCACCGGCGCGCGCAAGCTGCATGTCGCAATGGCCGACGCGCAGACGGTGCGCACCCGCACGCCGCTGTTCGGCTGACCGCAACCATGGCCGCATCGCCTTCGCCAAATCCGGCCGCATGGGCGCCCGGCCCCGTCGTCGGCGTCGTGCAGGCGGCGAGCCTCGACTTCATCGGGACGATGCTGGCGCTCGAGGCCGAAGGCGCAGTAGCGGTGCTGCTGCGTGCCGGGGATGATGCCGAACGCATCGCGGCAACCGGTGTGTCGCGCGTCATTGTACCGGCGGCCGGGGCAGGGTGGAGCCACGCGACCTACGCACCGCGCGGCGGCGACACCATCGCGCAGATCGCTTTTACATCTGGGACGACCGGTACCGCGACCGCAGTCGCGCTGACGCACGCCAATCTGGCGAACACGCAGGGCCGGTTGATTGCGGCGATGGGACTCGACAGCGACGTCCGTGAGTATCTCGGCGTGCCGCCGGGCTATTCGTTCGGGCTGGGGCGCGTGCGCGCGGTGGCCGGTGTCGGCGGGCAGCTGTTCGTGCCGGCGCATGGCTTCGACCCGCATGAATTCGGCCAGATGCTGCAGACCGGCACCGTCAACGCGCTGTCGGCGGTGCCGACATTGCTGCGCGTGCTGCTCGCCAACCGCGACCAGTTGGGCGATGCGGGCGCGCGGCTGCGCTGGCTCGAAATCGGCAGCCAGGCGATGACGCGCGCCGAGAAGGAAGCGGTCAAGGCGCTGTTCCCCAATGCGCGCATCGTCCAGCACTACGGACTGACGCAGGCGTCGCGCACGACCTTCCTCGACTTGCACGCCGCCGACGGCGCGCAGCTCGACAGCGTCGGGCGGGCGGTGGCGCCGGTCGAACTGCGTATCGATGGCGACGGCGAGCTGCATGTGCGCGGGCCGCATGTCGCGGCGTCGAAGCTGGTGGCGGGTGCGCTGCAGCCGCTGACCGATGCGGACGGCTGGTTGGCGACGGGCGACCTCGCGCGGCTCGATGACGGCTGGCTGGTGTATGAGGGCCGCCGCGACGACCAGATCAACTGCGGCGGCATCAAGCTGCAACCCGACGCGATCGAAGCCGGCATCACTGCCGCGCTGGGTGCGGTGCCGGTCGGCGTCGCGCGGTTGAGAGATGCGCTACGCGGCGACGGCCTATTGGTCGCGGCC
>CALDHQ010000183.1 GCA_937894055.1 uncultured Polymorphobacter sp. | reverse complement strand
GTCGGCGAGGTAGAAGTCTTCCCAACGCTTTGAAATGACGCTGATGTCGACGCCTTCGGCGGCAGCGGCGGCGTTGATCTTGTCATCGATGTCGGTGATGTTGCGCGCGTAGATGACGTGGTTCGCGCCGTACTGGTGGCGCAGCATTCGCGCCAGCACGTCGAACACCACGGCGGGGCGGGCGTTGCCGATGTGCGCGCGGCCATAGACCGTCGGACCGCAGACATACATCGTCACGCGGTTCGGGTCGGCGGGCACGAAGACGCGCTTGGCGCGCGCCATCGTATCGTAAAGCTTGATCTGCATGTCGGGCCCTGCGGTCAGGTCTTGTCGCCGCCGGTGGCGTCGGTGTCGCCGAGCAGGCTGTCGAGCGCCTGGCGGTCGGTCGGCTGATAGCCGCTGTCGGCGGGTGGTCCGGCGGATTTGTCCGCAGGCTTGCCGGCAGGCTTTACAGACTTGTCCTTGGGCAGCGTCACCGCTTCGCTCAGCGACTTGCCGATCGGCTGGCCTGCGCGGGTCTTGTCGACGAAATCGATCATCGCCTTCGACGTCATGTTGAGCAGCGGCTCGGTGCGGCCGGCCTGCAGCCACGCCGGGCGCGGCCCGCCCTTGTCGAGCAGATCGAGCCCGAAGGTCAGCAGCAGGAACAGGATCGCCGCGCCGATCAGCCCCTTGAACGCCCCGAAGCCGAGCCCGAGCAGCCGGTCGAGCGGCCCGACGATCGACGACCGCGTGCGCGTGCCGAGCATCTGCGCGACGAAACGGAAACCGATATAGGCGGTGAAGAAAATCAGCACGAACGCCAGGATCGCCGCGCCGGCTTCGTTGCCGAGATAGCGCAGCGCGAAGTCGCGCGTCGGCGCATAGAGGAAGCGCACCGCGACAATGCCCGCCACCCAGGCGAGCAGCGACAGCACTTCGGTGACAAAACCGCGCAACAGCCCGGCAACGCCGCCGAGGCTGATCAGCAGGATGACGACGATGTCGAACGGGGTAAGACTGGCTAGCATGGCGCCGGTGTAGCGATATTCGGCGCCAAGCTAAAGCCCTGCACGGCGCCGGCGAAGTTTACAATCTGTACGAAGATTCGCCGTTTCGCGAAGTTTACACTCTGACCCTGAATTCGCTGCAGATTGCTATGCCATGCCCCGAGCATTCTCATAACCTATTTGGAGGTTTTTGTCAATGAATTCAATGATGCCTGGCGCGCGCTAACCCTTGACGCCGAGCCAATCGACGAGCGCGCCGACGGTGGCGAAGTTGCGCGGGGTCAGCGACCCGACGCCCTTGGTGCCGGCGGGCACCAGCGCGGCGTTGAAGCCGAGCTTCGCGGCCTCCTTGAGGCGCAGCGCGGCGTGGCCGACGCTGCGGACTTCGCCCGACAGCGCGATTTCGCCGAACGCCACGGTGTCATGCGGCACCACGGTTTCGGTCAGCGCCGAAATCAGCGCTGCAGCGACTGCTAGGTCGGCGCCGGGGTCGGAGACTTTCAGGCCGCCCGCCACGTTGAGATAGACCTCGCACGCCGAAAAACTCAGCCCGCAGCGCGATTCCAGTACCGCCAAAATCATCGCCAGCCGCGCGCTGTCCCAGCCTACGACGGCGCGACGCGGCGTTGCGCCCGACGCAACGCGCACCACCAGCGCCTGAATTTCGCACAGCACCGGCCGCGTGCCCTCGAGCGCCGGAAACACCACCGCGCCCGATACAGGGCGCTCACGGTCGGTCAGGAACAGCGACGACGGGTTGGCGACTTCTTCGAGCCCATCGGCACCCATAGCGAACACGCCGATTTCGTCAGTGCCGCCGAAGCGGTTCTTGACGGCGCGCAGGATGCGGTACTGGTGGCTGCGCTCGCCTTCGAAATAGAGCACGGTATCGACCATGTGCTCGAGCACGCGCGGTCCGGCGATCTGCCCGTCCTTGGTGACATGGCCGACGAGCACCACCGCCGCACCGCTGGTCTTGGCGTAACGGATAAGTTCCATCGCCGACGCGCGCACCTGCGACACCGTGCCCGGTGCGCCTTCGAGCGTGTCGGACACCATCGTCTGGATCGAATCGATGATCAGCAGCGCCGGTGGCGGGCCGCTGGCGAGCGTCGTCAGAATGTCGCGCACCGATGACGCGGCGGCGAGTTGCACCGGCGCCTTGGCCAGCCCGAGCCGGCGGGCGCGCAGCCGCACCTGATCGGCAGCCTCCTCGCCCGAAATATAGCTGACGCGCAGGCCGTTCAGCGCCATCTTGCCCGCCGCCTGCAGCAGCAGTGTCGATTTGCCGATGCCGGGGTCGCCGCCGATCAGCACCGCCGAACCGGCGA
>CALDHQ010000182.1 GCA_937894055.1 uncultured Polymorphobacter sp. | reverse complement strand
GACCGAATACTTGTTGCCGTGGGTGAGCTCGGCCTGGGCGTTGATCTGCTTGCGCAGGGCCATCAGCGGGGCGGCATCGGCTTCGACGTGAAGGTAGAAGTGCGGGATCGTCTGTTTCGAGGTGAGCAGGCGGGAGGCGATCACCTTGCGCATGCCCTGCATGCCTGCACCCGCATTGCCTCTGGCCCCGTAGGTTTCCGTGGCACCAAAGAAAGCCGCCATTTCATAAAACTGGCGCTGTGTCCAGTCCGCAAAGGGGTGGTCATGACACTGCGCGCAGGACACGTTCGCGCCGATGAAGGTGCTCAGCGTGAGGCTCAGATTGTCCAGCCGCATGCCGGCATCGCGCAGCAGGTAGCCCGTCGCGCCGTTTTCGAGCAGCTTGCCGTCCGCCGTCATCATGGTGTAAACGAGCTTGTTCCACGGCACGTTCTCTCCGATCTGCTTCTTCAACCAGTCCTGATAGGTGTAGAAGCGCGCCTTCTGGGCCACGTCCGCCATGCGCAGCATGTCGGCAAAGTAGTTGAACAGGTGGCTGCGATAGCCCTCGGACTCCAGCAGCCGGTCGATCACTTTCGCACGCTTCGAAAGGCTGGTGTCATTGATGAATTCCAGCGCTTCTTCCCGCGTGGGGATGCGGCCCGCGAGATCCAGAAAGACGCGTCGGACAAATTGTTCATCGGAGGCGAGCGGGTTGGGCTTCTGCTCCGCCTTCTTCAGCCCGGCTTCCACGAGCATGTCGATTTGTGCTGCGGCCTGCGCCAGATTGGGGTCGGAGGGGATGCCAAGACCTTCTGGCTTCAGCGTTTTGGCCGCCTGCTGATCAGCGGCGGAGAGCTTGTCCAAGGAGAGGCGGTAGACGTAGCCGTTGCGGACTTGGAGGAAGACATTGCCGTTTTCAATGCCACGGAAGGTCGCCTCCAGCTTTCGTCCCTGAGAGTCGGTCCAGGTACGGTAGACTTCATTGTCGGCCTGAAGTCCGGTGACGAGGAGTGCACAGGCAAGGGTAAGGCAAAGGCGCGTTTTCATAATGGAATCGTCCGCAGATCCGGATCGATGGGCGGTTAAACGAAGAGGCCCCCAGGAAGTTTCACTTCTTTTACGAATCCTTTAGCTGGGGCTGGATGTGGACCTTGGACATTCACCCGAAAGATCTTTGCCTTTGCCAAAGAAAACACACTTTCCTCCTCTCAATTGGCCTATATCCTTCTATGTCAGAGAAGTATTGCCAGTTGTTCCACATGAATTCACGGATCGCCCTTTTCACCGCCCTATGTTGTTTCTTCACCCTCGCGAGCTGCGAGACCCCCGCTCAACGGGCGCAGAAGACCAAAGACGAGCGCCTCCTCATCGTTAAGCGGCCTGCCATGGCCGAAAAGATCATCGAGGACGTGGTGAAACTGCCCGAAGAAAAAGAACCCTCCATGTGGGAAATCGCCCAGACCTTTCCCGCCTATGACTGGTCCATCAATGCCTTCCATCGCGATGGGCTGACGGAGGAAAAGGATGATCACTTCCTTCTCAAAGGCGACAAGTCCCAGACCCCTATCGAAATTAAGCAGGTAGCCGATGCCGCGCCTCTCAAGGTCCAAATGACCATCGGCCCGATTGATGATGGTTTCGGCTTCCGCAAACCGAAGCTTCACTACAGTTTCAAGCGGGTGGAAGGCGGCTGGAAACGGACGGCCTGGCATGTGACCTGGCATGGTCCTGCCTCCAAGGAGGGTGAGGAAGAGCCCCCGCTGAGCGAAGAGGAGAACCGCCGCCTCTTCGGTCGCTGCGCCAACCCCAGCGCCCACGGGCACAACTACATCATCGAGGCCGGCGAACACGTCGACCGCCTGCGCGGCCACCTCCACGACGAGCCGCGTTCCAGCCTGTCCGAGCACGCCTATCACCGGCTGCTGCCGCGCGTCGACCACCTGCCCGAAAGCCATCAGGACCTGTGGCTGTATTTCAAGCTGTGGCCCAATATCGCGTTCGATATCTATCCCGATCAGGTCGATTTCATGCAGTGGCTGCCGCTGACGCCGACGACCACGCTGATCCGCGAAATGTCGTACGCCATCCCCGATGACCGCCGCGAAATGAAGGCGGTGCGCTACCTCAACTGGCGCATCAACCGCCAGGTCAATGCCGAAGACACCGCGCTGATCAGCCGCGTGCAGGCCGGCATGGCGTCGCGCTACTACACCAGCGGGCCGCTCGGCGAGTCCGAAGTCTGCCTCAAATCCTTCGCGCGCCGCATGCGCCACGTCATCCCCGAAGCGCGGCTCGACCGCGCGCCCGCACCCGGTTGGAGCCTCCGCAAATGACCTACGACGCACTGATCATCGGCGGCGGCCACAACGGGCTGACCTGCGCGTTTTACCTCGCGCGTTCGGGGATGAAGGTCCGCGTGCTCGAACGCCGCGGCATCGTCGGCGGCGCTGCGGTGACCGAGGAATTCCACCCCGGCTTCCGCAATTCGGTGGCGAGCTACACCGTCAGCTTGCTCAACCCCAAGGTCATCGCCGACATGAAGCTCGCCGAACGCGGGCTGCGTATCATCGAGCGGCCGATTTCGAACTTTCTGCCACAGGCCGACGGCGGCTACCTCAAGCTCGGTGGCGGGCTCGAGGCGACACAGGCCGAGTTCCGCAAATTCTCGAACCATGACGCCGATGTGCTGCCGGCCTATTATGACGCGCTCGAACGCGTTGCCGACCTGCTGCGCGACCTCGCGATGAAGGCGCCGCCCAACCTTGGCGGCGGGCTGCGGTCGCTGCTCGCGGCCGCCGTGCAGGGCAAGCGTTTCGCGCAACTGTCGGTCGAAGACGCGCGCGACGTGCTCGACCTGTTCACCAAGTCGGCGCGCGATTTCCTCGACGGCTGGTTCGAAAGCGAAGCCGTCAAGGCGGCGTTCGGCTTCGACGCGGTGGTCGGCAACTATGCCAGCCCCGACACGCCGGGCAGCGCCTATGTGCTGCTCCACCACGTCTTCGGCGAGGTCAACGGCAAGAAAGGCGCCTGGGGCCATGCCGTCGGCGGCATGGGCGGCATCACCCAGCGCATGCGCGCGGCGTGCGAAGAAGCCGGCGTCGAGATTTCGACCGACGCCGCCGTGGCACGGCTGATCGTCGAAAACGGCAAGGCCGTCGGCGTGCGACTGGTCGACGGCAGCGAAGTGCGGGGCAAGCGCGTCGCCGCCAACGTCAACCCGCGGCTGCTGTATCAACAGCTTATTGATAAGCAGGACCTCAGCCCCGAATTCCACCGCCGCATCAAGGGCTTCAAATGCGGCTCGGGCACCTTCCGCATGAATGTCGCGCTCAGCGAGCTGCCGCGCTTCACCTGCCTGCCCGAACCCGGCGACCATCTGCAAAGCGGCATCATCCTCGCGCCGACGCTCGATTACATGGACGCGGCGTTCACCGATGCGCGCAAGTTCGGTTGGTCGAAGGCACCGATCGTCGAGATGCTGATCCCGTCGATCGTCGATGACAGCCTCGCGCCCCCGGGGCAGCACGTCGCCAGCCTGTTCTGCCAGCAGTTCGCGCCGGTGCTGCCGGATGGTCGCCATTGGGATAACGAACGCGAAGCCGCCGCCCAGTGCATCCTCGACACCGTCGAACTGCACGCGCCGGGGTTCAAGGCCTCGGTGCTCGGCACGATGATGCTGTCGCCACACGATCTCGAAACCAAGTTCGGGCTCATCGGCGGCGACATCATGCACGGCAACATGAGCACCGACCAGCTATGGGCCGCGCGCCCGCTGCTCGGCCACGGCAACTACCGCGGGCCGATCGAGAACCTCTACATGTGCGGCGCCGGCACGCATCCCGGTGGCGGCGTGACGGGCGCGCCCGGCCACAACGCGGCGCACGAGATTCTGGCGGACGCGTCGTTCACCGGCAAATTCCGCCGCTGGCGCTAGTCAAATGGGTGCAGGCCTCAGGCCTGCCCGCCGGAGGCCCTTAACCGCAACCGCGTTGCCCGCCGCATCAGCCAGAACACCGGCGCGCCGGCGATCAGCAGCACCGTGCTCCAGCCGGTGGCCTGCACGCCGGCGCCCCACAGCGTCCAGAACACATAGCCGAGCGCGACGAGGCCGATGGCGCCGCCAATGCGCAGGCGCAGTGCCGAGGTGGTGACGCCGAGGTAGACGAACAGCGTCGATGACGTCGACAGCAGCGCCAGATAGACGAACAGGTCGGTCATGCCGCGGCTGGAATTGAGCAGCAGCAGGATGGTGGTCAGCACGGCATTGAACAGCAGCGCGCGGACGGGGGTGCCATGCGCGTTGACGATGCCGAACCAGGCCGGCACGGCACCGGCGCGGGCGACGCTGACGACCAGCGCGCCGTTGCCCAGCGACAGCCCGTTGAGGCAGCCGATGCCGCTGATGGCGGCGAAGATGGCGACGGTCAGCGCCGGGCCGTGCCCCCAATATTGCGCGATGAAGTCGGCGAACGGCGCGTGGCTGGCGGCGGCGACATCGGCGGGCATCAGCAGCGCGATGCCCGAGCAGGCGATGATGTAGATGAGCCCGGTGAGCGCGGTGCCCCACATCAACGCGCGCGGCAGGTTCTTCGTCGGCTCGTCGACTTGCGCGCTGGCGAACGATGCCGATTCAAAGCCAAGCATTGCCCATAACGTCAGCGCGGCAGCGCCGGTGATGGCCGAGGCCGAGAAGCCCTCCGCCGGCAATGGCGCCAGCGCCGCGCCGTTGGTCGCACCGGTCACCCACAGCGTTATGCCGATGGCCGCGAGCAGCGGCGTCAGCTTCAGGATGGTGGTGATAATCTGGAAGCCGCCGGCAGCATGCGCACCGCGCAAATTGACCAAAGTCACCCCCCAGACCACGGCAATCGACAGCAGCGCCGGCAGACCGGGGACGTTGGCGATGCCCGGTGAAAACATGCTGAGATAGCTGACCGCGGCGGTCGACACCGCAGCATTGGCGACGACGGTCGCGACCCATTGGCTCCAGGTGACGAGGAACGCCGGCAGCGGCCCGAAGGCGGTGCCGACAAAGCCGTGCGGGCCATCGGCTTCGGGCAGATGCCGCGTCAGCCGCACCAGCATCGTGACGATGGTCATGGTGCCGATGATGGTCAGCGCCCAGCCGACGACGGCGTTCCAGCCGAACGGCGCGAGCGCGGCGGGCAGCAGGAATACCCCTGACCCGATCATGATGCCCATGACCATGGCGAGGCACATCCAGAAGCCGAGCTTCTTGTGCGTGGCGGTGTCGGTCAAATGCCGCTGGCCTGAAAGTACTTTGCCATGATGCGTTCCCCCGTGTCGCTGCGCGCGCAAACGAAGAAGGGCCATATCGCACGCAAATGCAATATGGCCCTGTCGTTTTGGCCGCCGCCGTTGCCGGCGCGGGTTTAGAAGCGCTGCGTGAACTGCAGGCCGAGCTGCATCGGCGTGATCGGCACGGTGTAGACGATGCCGGGCGCGGTGACGCCGTTGATCTGCGTGTCGAAATAGTTGCCGGCGCAGACCTTGGTCGTGCACGACGTGTAGCGCGACGAGTTGCCGAGGACGTCGAACAGGTTCTTGCCCCAGAATTCGATCGCCCAGTTGCCGCGTGCGACACCTGCGGTGAAGTTGACGGCGGCATAGCCCGGCGATTTGCCGAACAGGTCGCTGCTGCCGGGCGTGACGATGTTCGAAGGATCATCGAACGGTGCAATCCGCAGCGCGTTGTAGAACGACGACTGATAGGTCAGCGTGCCCTGGACGTGCGCGTCATAGTCGCCAACCATCCACTGGTACCGAGCGGTACCCGCGGCCTTGAACTCGGGCGTGACCGGCAGAGACGTACCCTTGGCAGCGAGCACCTGGTTCGTCTGACCCTGCGGCCCGGCAAGCGAGCAATCATTGTCGGGGTTCGAATATTCGCAATAATCGGTCGTCAGCTGTGCGTTGAGGTACGTAGCCGAAGCGTTGACCGTCAGCCCTTCGGTAACTGCCCAGCTGATGTCGGCTTCGATGCCCTTGACGTCGGCGTTGCCGGCGTTCTGGATGACGGTCAGGCTGTTCTGGCCGAGGAACGACAGTTGGAAGTCGTTCCATTTTTCATAGAACAGCGCGCCGTTGAAGCGCAGCCGGTTGTCCATCCAGCTGGTTTTCCAGCCGATTTCAAAGTTGTTGAGGAAGTCGGCGTCA
Organism: uncultured Polymorphobacter sp.; assembly: GCA_937894055.1. Lineage (GTDB taxonomy): Bacteria > Pseudomonadota > Alphaproteobacteria > Sphingomonadales > Sphingomonadaceae > Polymorphobacter_A. The sequence continues at coordinate 2,273 of CALDHQ010000182.1, read as the reverse complement.
TACGGCGGCAGGTTGCCGTTGCGATTGACGCCGCCCGGCCGGTAGCCCTTCGAATAGGTCGCATAGACCAGTCCTTCGGGGCTGAAGTTCCACGTCAGGTTGAGCTTGGGCAGGAAGCCCGTGTCGTTGACGTTCTTGTCGAGCCGGACGCACGGCTGGCCGTTGACGATCGGCAGGCCATCGATGTGGTCATGCTGGCCGGGCAGGCAGCGGCGTTCGCCCGATTTCAGCCCGTAGAAGCCGAACAGCGAGTTGTCGAACTTGTAGAAGCGGCCACCCGCCGTCGCGGTCAGGTTCGGCAGGATGTCGAACGAAGCTTCGCCGAACACCGCATAGTCCTTGTCGGTGCGCTGCTGGTTGGTCAGCCAGATCGTGCCGGGATAGCCGTTGATCGTCGCGGCGTCGTTGAGCGCCGGATTGATCACGTAGTTCTGGAAGATGTGGTGGTTCTGAACCTGGTAGAACAGCCCGGCAACGAAACGGAAGCGGTTGGCCTTGTCTGACGCGATGCGCAGTTCGTGGCTCTGCTTGCTGAAATTGTCATGGCCTTCGGTGTGCTGCGAAGGGTTGATGAAATTGCCGTTGTTGTCAGTGATATAGGCACCCGTGTACGGGTCATAGAAGAAGGTGTAGTCCGAATAGTCGCCGACCGACTTGATCTCGCGCGTCAGGTACGAGCCCGAATAGGTCAGGTCGAAATTGCCGATCTTGCCTTCGATCAGCAGCGCCGCCTGCGCCCATTGATCGAGATAGGTGTCGGGCTGGAAGCGCGTCACTTCAAGCTCGCCGACCGCCGGATTGTAACCGAAAACGCCATTCGATTCCTGGACCTGGCCCATGATCGTCGGGGTGATCGACCAATTGTCGTTGAGGTCGACCTTCAGCGCGGCGCGGGCACCATAGGTGTCGGTCCAGTTGAAGTCGTTCTGCACCAGATCGTCATTGTCGATGACGATGCCCGAGGTCGGATAGGTGCGCGTCGCGGCGACGTTGTCGATATAGCCGCCGTCATGCTGGTACCAGCCGACGAGGCGGACTGCGGCGTTGTCGCTGACCGGCGCGTTGACATAGCCTTCCATGACATAGCCCGGCGAGCCGTGTGCGGTGATGTTGGCACCGACGGTATAGCTCGCCGACAGCTTGCCGATATCGGGCTTGTTGGTGATGATGCGAACGACACCGGCCTGCGCGCTGGCGCCGTAGAGCGTGCCCTGCGGCCCGGCGAGCGCCTCGACGCGCGCGATGTCATAGATGTGGAGATCGAGGTTGCCCTGGATGGTGGTGATCGGCTGTTCGTCGAGATAGGTGCCGACGCTGGGCTGCGAGCCCGAGTGGTTGCCGTCACCGCCCGACACGACGCCGCGGAAATAGGTCTTTGCCGAACCCGGACCGGCGGTCTGGTACGACAGGCTGGGGATCAGCGCGGCATAGTCGGTGAAGCTGTCGATGCGCAGCTGCTGCAGCTTCTTGGTGCTGAACGCGGTGATGCTGATCGGCACGCTCTGCAGCGTTTCCGACCGCTTCTGTGCGGTGACGACGATTTCTTCGAGCCCGGTGCCGACGGTTGCTTCGGCGTTCGACGTGTACGGCGACGCTGCCGGGGCCGCCGGCGCGGCCGTCGTCTGCGCCAGTGCGGGTGCACCGAGCACCAGCAGCGAGCTGCCGAGCCAAAGCGCGGTCCGCGTCGACCGAAGTGAAATTTTCGTATTGCCCACCATTACGCATCTCCACTGAGTGTTTAAATTTTATAACGTTTTTGTTCGATTGTTACTCATCAAACGGCACCGCCGGATAGCTGTCAAGCACCGATCCGAGCGTGGCACGCAACGGCCCCAACCATTTGTCATAGTGTTGCCAAAGCTCCACACCTGCGGTGTAGATCGGTTGCCGCACCTGTTCCGAACTCGGCGTCCGCACCGCACGCTCGGTTTCATGGAACGACAGGCAGGCGGCTTCGAACGGCAGACCGCAATAATCGAGCAGCGCGCGGATCTGCGTTTCGCTGTCGGCGACCATGTCTTCGTAGAACACGCGGTGGACGCGGCCGGGCAGCACCTTGTCGTAATGCGCCATCAGCTCGACATAGTCGGCATAGTAGCGGCCGATGTCTTCAAGGCTGTAGCTGAAGTTCTGGCCGCGCGCGAAGTGCTGCTTGAAGGCCGCGAAGCTGCCGCCCATCGGGTGACGCCGCGCGTCGATGATCTTGGCATTCGGCAAAATCGTCGCGATCAGCCCGACATGCTGGAAATTGTTCGGCATCTTGTCGATGAACA
>CALDHQ010000181.1 GCA_937894055.1 uncultured Polymorphobacter sp. | reverse complement strand
AATTCGCCCTTCGCGAATTTTGCCTTACGCGCGGACTCGCGCAAGGCCGGCCGGCGGGGCGGGCGGTAACGCCGCCCGAACCCGTCCGACGGCGTGGCTTTGCCACGACGCGCTGCCTTCGCTTTCCTTCCGTCTAGAGCAGCACCCCTCACCCCGCCGCGCGTGCCGCGCGAGTCGCCCTCTCCCGCAAGGGGAGAGGGAAGGGGCGCAATTCCTACCCCTCGACTTCACGTAAACGTCAACCTAAGGTCGCTCCGAAACCGGAGAAGCCTGCATGTCCGACGTCAGCCTCGCCAGCGCGCCCATCGAACCCGATGACCTGCGCGGCCTGCACTACCCGTTCGGGCGCCATGTCCCCGAAGGCGGCAATCTGCTCGAAGTGGCGCCGGGCGTGTTCTGGCTGCGCATGCCGATTCCGTTCGCGCTCGATCACATCAACCTGTGGGTGCTCGACGACGGCGACGGCTGGGCGATTGTCGATACCGGCGTGCAGACCACCGCGGGCAAGGCGCTGTGGCGCGCGGCGTTCGATGGCCCGCTGAAGGGCCGCCCGGTCAAGCGCGTCATCGTCACCCACTACCATCCCGACCACCTCGGGCTGGCGGGCTGGCTGTGCAAGAAGTGGCAGATCCCGCTCGAAATCGCGCGCACCGAATATCTGCTGGCAAAGACGCTGATCCTCGAAACGCATCCGGTGCCGCCCGCCGATGTCGTCGAATTCTACACGCGCGCCGGCTGGCCCGACGAGCGGCTGGCGGCGTTCGCCAAGCATAGCTGGGGGCATTTCTCGCTCGGCGTGTCGCCGCTGCCGACCGGCTTCATCCGCATCGAGGACGGCGACGTGCTCAAGATCGGCGGCCGCGACTGGCGCGTCGTGACGGGGCGCGGCCACAGCCCCGAACATTCGTGCCTGGTCTGTGACGAGGCCGGGCTGATGATCGCCGGCGACCAGGTTTTGCCGCGCATTACCTCGAACGTTTCGGTGTACCCTGGCGAGCCGCGCGGCAACCCGCTGCGCGACTGGCTCGAATCGATCGAAAAGCTCGAAGGCCTCGACGCCGGCTTGCGCGTGCTGCCGGCGCACAACGAGCCGTTCGAGCGGCTGCACGTGCGGCTGGCGCAGCTGCGCGATGATCACATGGACAAGCTCGACAAGCTGGCGGACTTCTGCAGCGAGCCGCGCAGCGTGTTCGAGACGTTCCCCATCCTGTTCCGCCGCCCGGTCGGCGAGCGCGAAGTGATGATGGCGAGCGGCGAAGCGCTGGCGCATCTGCACTGGCTCGAAGCGCGCAACCTGGTGGCGCGCGAGCGCGTCGGCGAGACCGACCGCTTCGTCGCGGTCTGATGCGCGTTGCGCCGATAGCGTGCGCACACTAGCCTTGGCGCCAGCCGGGGAGCCGTGATGTCGAAGAACAAGTCCAAATCGCACAAGCACGACAAGGCCACGAAGGTGCATTTGCCCGTGCCGACGCCGCCGGTCATCGGCGCGTACAATGACGGCACGCCCTTCGACCAGATCCAGTTTCTCGAGGCCAAGCTCATCCTCAAGCCTGACCGCTTCACGTCGGTGAAGGCGTTCCGGCAGTTCGACCGGCTGGTGGCCAAAGTCGCCAAGGCCAGTGGCGTCGGCTACACGCCCAACCCCAAGGCGCCCGAGCGCCCCGAAATCCGCGAAATCACCTTTTACGACACGCCCGATTTCCGCCTCTACAACGCCGCCTTCATCCTGCGGCGGCGCATTGCCTATGTCGACGGCTTCGCCACCGGCGACCCCGAACTCGTCGGCAAGTTCCGCCACACCGACGAAGCGACGGCGATGAAGGTCGACATGCGCCCGAAGATCGAGGGCAATTATTCGATCAAGTTCAAGGCCGAGATGCTGCCGCTCAAGGAAGGTCCGGGCGGCTACCGGCTGCTGTATTCGCACAACTGCCAGTTCGGCCAGAGCCAGTGGCATAGTGAAACGCGGACGACTGCGGTGGCGCTGAACCATGCGTTTCCGGCACTGGCGAAGCTCAAATTGCCCAGGGAAAGCCATGTCACCCTGGTCAACGAAGGCATTGTCGAGGAAATCATGCTGCCGCTCGGCATCCTCGATTTCGGCGGTGGTCGCACCGCCAAGACCGACATCAGCCTGTGGCGGACGCGCGGCGAGCACAAGTCGCTGGTCGGCGAGTTTTCGTTCCAGATGAAGTTCGACCGCAAGGAAGCCGTGGCCACCGAACAGCGCAAGCGTGTCGTGGAATTCTATGTGTCGCTGCAGCATGCCGTCGAGGACTGGCTCGCATTTGGCGTCACCAAGACCGCGATGGTCTATCGCCTGCGCGGCAACCCGCCCGCCAGCCACGAATGAGCGACGCTGCCGTTCCGCCGGCCGCCGCGCCCGTGCCGGTGACGCTGCTGCGCATCTTCACCGAATTCCTGATCATCGGCGGCACCAGCTTTGGTGGGGTCGTGCCGTATCTGCGCGGCGGGCTGGTGACGCGCACCGGCTGGCTTGATGACCGCGAATTCGTCGAGATGCTGTCGATCTGCCAGTCGCTGCCGGGGCTCAACGCCACCAACATGGCGGTGCTGGTCGGGCAGAAACTGCGCGGGCCGCTGGGCGCGCTGGTGGCGATTGTCGCGATGTGCCTGCCGGGCGCGGTGCTGATGTATGTCGTCGGGGTGTTCTACCGTCAGCACGGTGACCATGCGGCGGTGACCGGCGCGCTCAAGGGCGTTGCCGCCGCCGCCGTCGGGCTGATCCTGTCAACGGTGGTGCAGCTCGGCAAGAAGTCGCTCGATGGCAGCGCCGACTTCATCTTTGTGCTGGTGACCGTCGTCGCGGTGATGGGATTCCATGTGTCGGTGCCGGTGGCGCTGCTCGGCGTCGGCGCGGCGGCAATCCTGTGGCACCGGCCGAAAGCGCCAACGCCATGAGCGAAATTCCGGCGCTCGCTAGGGTGTTTTCCTACCTGTCGCTGCTCACCGTCGGCGGCGGCATGGCGGCGTTTCCCGAGCTTCAGGAGCAGGCGGTCCACGTCCACGGCTGGCTCACCGACAAGCAGCTCATCCACCTCTACTCCGTCGGCCAGCTGGCACCGGGGCCGAACATGATGATGATCGTCGCGATCGGCCAATGGGCGGGCGGGCTGGCCGGGGCGCTGGTTGTGCTCGCGGCGTTCTTCGGGCCGACGGCAGTGCTTGCCTATGCCGTCGCTGCAGCATGGAAGCGCCTCGAAAGCTGGCCGTGGCGCACGTCGATCCAGAAGGGCCTCGCGCCGGTATCGATCGGGCTGTTGCTGGCGGGTGGCCTGACGATGGCCAAGGGCGCGGTGACCGGCACGCTGACCGCCACGGTGGCGGCGGCGGTGCTGATCATATTGCTGCGCTTCAAGATCAATCCGGCGCTGCTGGTCATCGGCGGCGGGGCCTTCGGCTTCCTGGTCATGCAGTGACCGCCTTCGGGCGTCGCGCGGGCGGTTTGCGGTGTCGGCTCGCCGCGATTGGCGGTCAACAAGTCTTGACCGTAAACACCGGCCCGTCCACAACCGCCCGACATTATCCGACTTTGGACCCCGTACAGGCGAACCGGCAATTTTGATGAGCGACGAACCCGACCCACTCGCCAACCTCAGTTTCGAAGCCGCCTTGGCGCGCCTCGAAGCCATCGTCCACAAGCTTGAGGCGGGCGACGCCAGCCTTGAGGAATCGATTGCCATCTATACCGAAGGCCAGGCGCTCAAGACGCATTGCGAGACCAAGCTCGCCGGCGCGACGGCGCGTATCGAAGCCATCCAGCTCGGCGCCGACGGCGCGCCGGTTGCCACCAAGCCCTTTGACGCATGATGTCGGATCAGGATCGCGTGCACGCCTCACTCAGTCTCAAGCCCGCGCTCGATGCCATTGGCACGGCGATCGACCAGCGTTTCGACCGGCTGCTGCCGCTGCCCGATGACGGCCGCCGCCGGCTGTTCGAAGCGATGCGTCATGCCGTCATCGGCGGTGGGAAGCGCATGCGGCCGTTGCTGGTGGTCGCGGCGTGCGACCTGTTCCATGTCGACCGCGAACGCGCGCTGCGCGTCGCCATCGCGATCGAGGCGGTGCATTGCTACAGCCTGATCCACGACGATCTGCCGTGCATGGACGATGACGATCTGCGCCGCGGCAAGCCGACGGTGCACAAGGCGTTCGACGAAGCGACCGCGGTGCTGGCGGGCGATTCGCTGCACGCGCTGGCGTTCGAAGTGCTCGCCGACGAAGCCACCCACGAAGACCCGTTCGTGCGTTCCGAACTGGTGCTCGAACTAGCGCGCGCCAGCGGCCCGAGCGGCATGGCCGGCGGTCAGATGATGGACCTTGCGGCCGAAAGCCAGATTTTCGACCTCGCCGCGACAACCCGCCTGCAGCAGCTCAAGACCGGCGCGCTGATCAGCTTCTGCCTCGATGCCGGGGCGATCATGGGCCGTGTCGGCGACGCGCAGCGCACCAAGCTGCGCGGCTATGCGCACGACCTGGGGCTGGCGTTCCAGATTGCCGATGACTTGCTCGACGTCGAAGGCAGCTCGGCGAAGACCGGCAAGGCGGTCCAGAAGGACGCAGCAGCCGGCAAGGCGACGTTCGTGTCGCTGCTCGGTGTCGAGCGCGCCCGCACGCAGGCCGAAATGCTGATCGATCAGGCGATCGGCCATCTGCACAGCTTCGGCGCCGAAGCCGACCTGCTGCGCGCCATCGCGCGCTTCGCGATCGAGCGCGACCGCTAAAAATTTCGAACAGGGGTTTGGCAATGGCAATGCGCATTGGGGTCTATCCCGGGACATTCGACCCGCTGACTTTGGGCCATATGGACATCATCCGGCGCGGTGCCCGGCTGGTCGACCGGCTGGTCATCGGCGTGGCGACCAACCCGTCAAAGTCGCCGATGTTCACGCTCGCCGAACGCAAGGCGCAGGTGGGCCGCGAAGTCGCCGATTTGCCCGGCGTCGAAGTCGTCGAATTCGATGAGCTGCTGATGTCGTTCGCCGAACGGCTGGGCGCGACGGTCATCGTGCGCGGGCTGCGCGGCGCCGGCGATTTCGAATATGAGTTCCAGATGACGGGCATGAACCGCGCGCTCAACGACGATATCGAGCAGCTGTTCCTGATGGCCGATGTGGCGCTGCAGCCGATCGCTTCGAAGCTGGTCAAGGAAATCGCGCTGTACGACGGCGATATCCGCAAGTTCGTGCCGCCGCGCATCGCCGACGAAGTCGTGGCGCGTGTCGTCGAGATGCGGACGCCGCGCGGCTGAGGCTTGCAGCACGATTGAGCCGGCGGCACGCAACAGTGCGTGACGTTCAGCGCCGTGACAGCTACAAGCTGGCACTGACACAAATTGGCTCGATTTGCGGAGAGTATTGATGACCAGGCGAATTCCGGCACTTTGGCTGGCCGTGGCCGGCGTGCTGGTGGCTCCGCTGCTGTCGGCGCCGCTGCTCGCGCAGAGCGGTGGCAAGGAAGAAGCGCCGATTTCGCCGGCTGCGACCGCCGCCGTCGAAAAGGCCGCCAAGGCCAAGGCTGCGTCGACCGCTGCGCCGGTGCCGGCCGCCGTGCCGGCCGCGTCCGATCTCGAGAACACCTGGTTGCTCGACCTGTCGACGGGCGGCCGCGTCACCATCGTGCTGCGTCCCGATGTGGCGCCCGAACACGTCGCGCGCATCAAGACACTGACGCGCGAAGGCTTCTACAATGGCACGGTGTTCCACCGCGTCATCGAAGGCTTCATGGCGCAGGGCGGCGACCCGACGGGCAGCGGCACCGGTGGTTCGAAGCTGCCCAACATGAAGCCCGAATTCAGCGATCTGCCGCACGTCCGTGGCGCCGTCTCGATGGCGCGCGCGCAGGAGAAGGACAGCGCCAACAGCCAGTTCTTCATCATCCTGCTGCCGACGATGAAGCTTGATCACAACTATACGATCTTCGGCCGCGTCACCGGCGGCATGGAGTTTGTCGACAAGATTGCCCCGGGTGAGCCGCCGGCCGACCCGTCGAAGATCATCCAGGCGTCGATGGCGTCCGACCATAAGGCGCCGCCGGCGCCGCAGTCGACGATCCCCAGCGCGGCCAAGCTGGGTATTCCGTCGCTGTTCGAAACGCCGAAGGCCCCTGCGGCACCGGCGGCCGTGCCGCCGAAGAAATAGGCAGGCCCTTTGCGCGTTTCCGATTTCGATTTCGAGCTGCCGGCCGAGCGCATTGCGTTGCGGCCGGTTTCGCCGCGTGACGCGTCGCGGTTGCTGGTGGTGACGCCCGAGGGGCTTGCCGACAAGATGTTCGCCGACCTGCCGTCGTTGCTGCGCGCCGGCGACCTACTGGTGTTCAACGATACCCGCGTGCTGCCGGCACAGCTGGCAGGCATGAAGTTCAACGCCAAGATCCGCGTGACGCTGCACAAGCGCATCGAGCCGCGGCGCTGGTGGAGCTTCGTCAAGAATGCCAAGCGGCTGAAGCCCGGCGACCGCGTCGATTTCGGTGCCGGCCTGACCGGTGTGGCCGAAGCGCGTGACCCGCGCGACGGCAGCATCCTGTGGCACCTCGAAAGTGCGCTGCCGATCGAGGAGGCGCTGATGGCGGCGGGCCAGATGCCGCTGCCGCCGTATATTTCGTCGAAGCGCAATGTCGATGCGCAGGACCTCGATGATTACCAGACTGTGTTCGGTGACAAGCTCGGCGCCGTCGCGGCACCGACTGCCGGACTGCACTTCACGCCCGAACTGCTGGCCGCGCTCGACGCGGCAGGCGTCGAACGTCGCACCGTGACGCTGCACGTCGGCGCCGGCACCTTCCAGCCGGTCAAGGTCGATGACACCGACCAGCACATGATGCACGCCGAATGGGGCCAGATCGACGCCGACACCGCCGCCGCGATCCGTGCCGCGAAGGAGCAAGGCCGCCGCGTCATCGCCGTCGGCACGACCTCGGCGCGGCTGCTCGAAAGCGCCTGGACCCCCGACGGCATCCAGCCGTTCAGCGCCGACACGCGCATCTTCATCACGCCAGGGTTCCGCTTCGCCGTGGTCGACGGGCTGCTGACCAACTTCCACCTGCCCAAATCGACGCTGTTCATGCTGGTCAGCGCGCTGATGGGGCTCGACGAGATGAAGGCGGCGTACGCACACGCCGTCGCCAACGACTACCGCTTTTACAGCTACGGCGACGCGAGTTTGCTGCTGCCGTGACGCGGTCGGCGTCGTTCGCGCCGCTCGTCGATGCAAGCACGCGGTTGCTGATTGTCGGCAGCCTGCCCGGGCGCGAATCGCTGGCGCGCCAGCAATATTACGCTCACCCGCGCAACCAGTTCTGGGCGCTGGTCGGGGCGGTGATCGGCGTCGACCTTGTGCCCTTGGCCTATGTCGACCGTCTTGCCGCGCTGGCTCGCCACCATATAGGGCTTTGGGACGTGGTCGCCTCGGCATCGCGTGTCGGTAGCCTCGACAGCGCCATTCGCGACCATCAGCCCAATGACCTAGCGGCACTGGCCGGGTCATTGCCGGCGTTGCGCGGTATCGGCTTCAACGGCGCGGCGGCGTTTAGGCTCGGCGCGCCCGCAGTAGCTGCGGCCGGCGTTGCGATGCTGGCGCTGCCGTCATCGAGCCCGGCACATGCCGCGCTGTCGCTAGCCGCCAAGCGCACGGCATGGCTGCAACTTGCGACATGGCTATGAGCCTGCAACTGCCCCTGTTCGAGACGGCGTTTCACCGCTAGACGGCTCGCCATGACGCGGTTCGACTTCAACATCCACGCTACCGATGGCGCTGCGCGCACCGGAGTCATCCGCATGCAGCGCGGCGATATTCGCACGCCGGCCTTCATGCCCGTGGGCACGGCTGGCACGGTGAAAGCCATGTATCCGGGGCAGGTGCGCGAGCTTGGCGCGGATCGCGTGATCTATGGCAGCGACAGCGGCGGGCGGAGTTTTGCCAGCCAGCTCGCCAAGGTCCACGGCGCGCAAATCAGCGATGCGGACAAACAAAAAATCTTCTGCGACAACCTGCGCAGCCTGATGCTGCCCATCCTCAAAGCGAAAGGAATCAAGGCATGAACCGCAGACACTTCCTCGCCCACACCGCAGCAGTCGCCGCCAGCCCACTGCTAGCGGCTGAAAAGCAAACCGGCACCATCGACTGCAACATCCATCTCGGTCAGCATCCGAATCGTGACCTGCCACCGATCGACAGCGCCTTTCTGACCAAGCACCACATCGCCGAAGCCTGGGCCGAGGAAAAGCGCGAGAAGCAGCCCGTCGCCATGGGCCGCCCGGGCTATCCCGAAGAGATCGTCACCGCCGCGCTGTCGGTGCCCACGGCGGAGGGTGCGCTTTATGAGGTCGATACCCGGCTGCGGCCTTACGGCGACAGCGGACCGCTGGTGGTCAGCTTC
>CALDHQ010000180.1 GCA_937894055.1 uncultured Polymorphobacter sp. | reverse complement strand
GGCCAGCACCTTGAGCAGCGCGAATTCAGTGGGCGTGAGTTTGAGCGGTGCGTCATCCAGTGATGCTTCGTGATGCAGCAGATCCAGCTTCAATGCACCGACGACAATCTCGGCGCTCTGGCGCGTGAAACGGCGGCGCTGAATGACCGTGAGACGGGCCAGCAGTTCAGCGGTGCCGAAGGGTTTAGTCACATAGTCGTCCGCACCGATTTCAAGAGCCTCGACCTTGATGGTTTCCTGATCGCGCACGCTGAGGATAAGCACGGGGACATCGCTCCATTCGCGCAGCCGCTTCAGCACCTCGAGGTTGTCGCCCTCGATCATCAGGTTCTGCGTGGTGTCCCAGTCCACGCTTTCGTCGGGGCAGGGCCGCAACGTCCCGGTGCTGGGCGTCAAGGCCAGTTGCCGGACAACCTCCTGCAATCGCACCTCAGCCGACCAGGGCAGCGCGACGATGACCTGATCGACCCGGTCATCGCGGATGACATTCATCAGGTCGCCCAGATTGCCTAGCACAGGGATATTGCTCGCCGACGCCGGAACACGGCCATCGCGGCGGTCATCAAAGAAACCGACGATGCTGATCGTCAGCTTGTCATGCGTCTGGATATACTGCGCGAGGCGAACGCCCTGCGGTCCCGCGCCAAAGATCGCAACGCGCTGATTGAACGTGCCCTGCTTCTTGAGGCGGCGCACCCAGATCGTCATGGCGACACGCGTGCCCAGCAGCATGACGCCGCCACCGGCAAACCACGCCAGCGCCCATTCGCGCGATACCGCGTCCGACGCGCGCAGCAGGAACGCCAGCGTCAGCATGAACAGCGCGGTAATCAGCCACGCGGTAAAGACGCGTTGCCAGGCTTGCCGCAGCGAGAACTGGGCATCGATGTCGTAGGAACCGATGGTTTCGGACAGGACGGAAAACGCCAGCGCCGCGACGAACACCACGCGGTCATAGTTCGATGCGGCACCGGTATTTTCAACGCCGAACCACCAAGCCGTGGCGAGCGTGCCAGCGACCATCACAGCCAGAAATTCGACGAGACGAACAGTCCAGATTACAAGATCAAGCGGCAGGCCGGGCCTGGAGTTTGATTCATGCTCTGCGCCTTGGGTATCGAAACGCATTTCGTTCATTAATGTGCCTTGGCTATCTGACAAGGAGACGCACGTAGAATCTCCTAGCCCCGCATAACTCTAACCCCATTGATAGCCTTACTCTTACAGTGCGGTAACACGCAACGGTCGTGCACGCTTCTGGGTAGGCGCTGTTGCGAAAAATGGTGTAGATGGCACATAGTGCGATTGCGACTTGAGGATTGAACGCCATGCAAACCGTCTACGATTGGGTCACGATGATCGTGTTTGCGGGATTGATTGTGCTGTTTCTCCAGCGCTCGCAGGGCGAACCGCGCGACCATCTGTGGCAATACCTCGTTGCCGCTGTCGGCTGTGCCGCAACAAATTATCTGGGCAATGAAGGCTTCAAGCTCGAAAGCATGGCCTATCATTTCGGCGCCATTGCGCTTGGCCTGGCAACGGTCGGGTTTATCTTCGTGGTCTTGCGGCCGCTCGACGGCTTCAACGAATAGCGACTGGGCGCGGCGGCGCTACGGCGCCTTGACCGCCGCACCGCCGGGTGCGGCTTTTGCATTGAGTTCCGTGGCTAGCGGCCGGCCAATGAACGCCTGCCGGTTCGCGGCCGGAATCGACAGCAACAATTCGCGCGCGAACTCACCCAGTTGCGCGAAAACTTCGGGGCTCGGTTCGGCGACGGTCGAGATACGCACCAGAATACCATCAGGAATATAGCCGCGCATGCTTTGCGCCAGCTTCATCGAGCGCTGCTGGCGACCATCCGTCGGCAGATCATCGCCGATGCGGGTCCAATAGACGATGGGCTCGATCCGCTGGTTCGACATTGCTGCCAATTCGCGAACCGGCAGCTTGACGCCCGGCGCCAGCGCGACAGTGGCGGCAGCCGTCGAAATAATCTGGAAACCGACCGCCGTGTAACAGACCTCGGGGCGATGCAGCTGCAACTGGTCACTTTGAGTGGCACCATAGGCCATCACCAGCATGACCGGTACCATCTGATCCGACTGGTACAAG
>CALDHQ010000179.1 GCA_937894055.1 uncultured Polymorphobacter sp. | reverse complement strand
TTCTTCGCCAGCGTCATGGAGCCGTGGGACGGACCGGCGGCGCTTGCCATGACCGATGGCCGCTGGGTCGTCGCCGGGCTCGACCGCAACGCGCTGCGGCCGCTGCGCTACACGCTGACCAACGACAATCTGCTGATCGTCGGCTCCGAAACCGGGATGGTCGTCGTCCCCGAAGCCACCGTGCTGCAAAAGGGCCGGCTCGGGCCGGGCGAGATGATCGCCGTCGACCTCGACGGCGAGGGCAATGAGGGCGCGCGCTTCTATACCGATGACGCCATCAAGGACCGCATCGCCGGCGCCGCGCCCTATGCCGAATGGGTGGCGAACTTCGGGCGCTTCGAAGACCTGCCCGGCGCCGATGGCCCCGAGCCTGCCGCGACCTTCGACCGCGCGACGTTGCGCCAGCACCAGATCGCTGCCGGCATCACCATGGAAGACATGGAGCTGCTGCTTGGCCCGATGGTCGAGGATGCCAAGGAAGCCATCGGCAGCATGGGCGACGACACGCCGCTCGCGGTGATTTCGGACCGGCCGCGGACGCTCAGCCACTTCTTCCGGCAGAACTTCAGCCAGGTCACCAACCCGCCGATCGACAGCTTGCGCGAAGGCCGGGTGATGAGCCTGAAAACCCGCTTCGGCAACCTGCGCAACGTGCTGGACGAATCCAACGCGCAATCCGAAATTCTGGTTCTGGAAAGCCCGTTCCTTGCCAACTCGGAATTTGACGTTGTCGTCAAACGCTTTGGCGATCAGGTGGCCTTCATCGACTGTAGCTTCCCCGTAGGTGCCGGTCCCGACGCGCTGCGTCAGGGTCTGGAACGCATCCGCGCCGAGGCGGAAGACGCCGTGCGCTCTGGCGCGGGCCAGTTGGTGCTGACCGACCAACATCAAAGCATCGACAAAGTCGCGATGCCGATGATCCTTGCTACCTCGGCTGTGCATTCGTGGCTGACCCGCAAGGGCCTGCGCACCTTCTGCTCGATCAACGTGCGGTCGGCAGAATGCATCGACCCGCATTATTTCGCCGTGCTGATTGGCGCGGGCGCAACCACCGTCAACGCCTATCTGGCGCAAGACTCCATCGCAGACCGCATCCGTCGCGGCCTGATCGAAGGGTCTTTGGTCGATGCGATGCGCCGCTATGGCTATGCGGTGGATGCGGGCCTGCTGAAAATCATGTCCAAAATGGGCATTTCGGTGATCTCGTCCTATCGCGGCGGCCTGAACTTTGAAGCTGTCGGTCTGTCGCGCGCCATGGTGGCCGAATATTTCCCCGGCATGAACAGCCGCATCTCGGGCATCGGCGTTTCCGGCATCGAGCAGAAGCTGGAAGAGGTCCATGCCAAGGGCTGGCGCGGTGGCACCGACGTTCTGCCCGTCGGCGGCGACCACGGTCATGGGGAGTCCCGGAATCCGGATGTTGAAGTTGGTCATCGCCGAAGCATTGATGATCCGCAGACGAACCCGCTCGCCCGGTGTGAACAAGCCGGTCCAGTTTTCAGCCGTACCGTGGCCATTGACCAGATAGCGATAGGCCGAGGCGGTGACGTCGAGGATGTCAGTCGGATCCATCCGCATCTTCGACCAGTCCAGCCGGTAGATCGGAAGAGCGTCGTGTAGGGAAAGAGTGT
>CALDHQ010000178.1 GCA_937894055.1 uncultured Polymorphobacter sp. | reverse complement strand
AATGCACCGGTGCTGTGGGTCGCGGCGGTGCTGTTGTGGGTGCTCGATGCCTCGCTCAATATCTCGATGGAGCCGTTCCGGGCGTTTGTCGGCGACATGGTCGATGAGACCCAGACCACGTCGGGCTATGCGTTCCAGACGGCGTTCATCGGCGCCGGCGCCGTCGCCGCCAGCCTGGCGCCGGTGCTGCTGACGCAGGTGTTCGGCGTCAGCAATGTGGCCCCCGAAGGCGAGATCCCGCCATCGGTGCGGCTGGCGTTCTACCTCGGCGCTGCGGCGCTGCTTGGCGCAGTGCTGTGGACGGTGCTGTCGGTCAAGGAATACTCGCCCGAACAGTTGCGCGGCTTCGACGGCGAAAGCCACGTACCGGCGCGCGGTGCTGTGACGACGCCGGCGATGGTGCGACAGGCGCCGCTGTGGATTATCGCCGGGCTCGCGGTCATCGGCGCGGTGCTGGGCCTCGGGCTCGACAAGCCGGTGTACATATTGGGCGCCATGCTCGCGGCATTCGGGCTCGCGCAGCTCGCCAGTGCGCGGCTGGTGGCGACCGGGCATGGCGACAATGTGCTGTGCCATATCGTCGCCGACCTCGCCGCGATGCCGGTGACAATGCGCAAGCTCTGCCTCGTCCAGTTCTTCACCTGGTCGGCGCTATTCATCATGTGGATCTACACCACGCCGATCGTCACCGCGCGCGTGTTCGGCGCCACCGATACCACGGGCCAGTCGTATAACGACGGCGCCGACTGGGTCGGCGTGCTGTTCGCCATCTACAGCGGCGTCGCTGCGCTTTACGCCTTCATCCTGCCGCGCGTTGCCAAAGCCATCGGTCGCCGCAACACGCACGTCATCGGGCTTCTATCCGGCGCCGCCGGCTTTGCCTCGTTCCTGTTCATCCGCGACGCGCACTCGTTGATCGGCTCGATGGTGCTGATCGGCATCGCCTGGGCGTCGATCCTGACAATGCCCTATGCCATCCTCGCGACGACGCTGCCGCCGGCCAAACTCGGCATCTACATGGGGCTGTTCAACATCTTCATCGTGCTGCCGCAGCTCATCGTGTCGAGCGTCATGGGCGAGATCGTCGGCAGCTTTTTCCCCGACCAGCCGGTCTATGCGATGGCGATTGCGGCAGGCGTGCTGGTGTTGGCGGCGGGGGCGATGTTACGGGTGAAGGAAGGCGCATAGGGCCTCCGGCGGGCAGGGCCTTGGCCCTGCACCCGATTTGATACGGTACACAGAGCGCGACCATGGAGCCTGCTGCACCGAAGCAAGAATATGGGTGCAGGGCCAAGGCCCTGCCCGCCGGAGGCTCTTCAATTCAATCCCATTGCGGCGGGCGCTTCTCCAGAAACGCTGCAATGCCCTCCTTGGCATCAGCATCCGCAAGGTTGGCGATCGCCTCGGCCTTGGCGAAGCGATAGGCGTCGGGCACCGCCATGCCAATTTGCGCGTTGAAGCTGCGTTTGCCGCGCGCCAGCGTTACGGCGGATTTCGAGGCGATGCGCGCTGCGAGCGCGTCGACGGCTGCGGGCAGGGCTTCGGGGTCGTGGACGGCGTTGATTAGTCCGATGTCGCGGGCGTAGCTGGCGGGGAAAAGCTCGCCGGTCGCCAGCATCAGCATCGCCGCCTTGCGGCCGACATTGCGCGACAGTTGAATCTGCGGCGTGTGGCACCAGAAACCGATATTGACGCCGGGCGTCGCAAAGCGTGCGGTGCTGGCGGCGAGCGCGAGGTCGCACGCCGCGACAAGTTCGCAACCCGCGGCGGTGGCGACGCCGGTGACTTCGGCGATGACGATCTGCGGGGCATTCATCACCGCCTGCATCAGCGCACCGAGCCCGTCGAAATCCTGTTCGAGGAACGCCGGATCGGGGTCGCCGGTGAATTCGTTGAGGTCGTGACCGGCGCAGAAAATGCGACCGCCGGCGCCTGAAATGATGATGACCTTGATGTCGCGGCGTGCGGCAAGGTCGGCGAGTGCGGCGCGCAAGTCGGCGGCGAGCTCGAACGAGAGGCTGTTCCCCGCCGCCGGCCGGTTGAGCACCAGCCGGGCGACTGCGCCGGTCTCATGGCGCAACAGTCTGGGAGGAGGGGATTCGGTCATCGCGGCCTCAGCGTGGGGAAGAACAGTGGCGTACGACATAGTCGCGGTGTGTCGGCATGGCGTCGGCGGCTTCGCCGATGACGCGCTTGAGGCCTGACAGCAGCCGCGTCGCATCGACATTGCGCGCGTCCGCCAGCGGGTCATAGCGCGCCGGGATGATACCTTGGCCGAGGAACACCGCGAGCCAGCTGACGTTGACGAACAGCTCGCCGGGGTCGGCGACGACGCGCGCGTGCGCCGCGAAATGCGCGATCTTGTTCGCCAGTTCGTCGGGGATGTCCATCGCCGCGACGTGGCGCCACAGTGGCGTGTCGGTGCGCGTCGTCGCCTTGTAGTGCAGGATGATGAAGTCGCGGACGCGTTCGAATTCGCGCGCCGTCAGCTTGTTGTATTCGGCGGCGACCAGCGGATCAAAATCGCGGTCGGGCCACAGCGCCAGCAGCCGGTTGATGCCCGACTGGATGAGGTGGATGCTCGTCGATTCGAGTGGTTCGAGGAAGCCGCTCGCCAGTCCAAGCGCGACGACATTGCGGTTCCAGAATTGCTTGCGGCGGCCGGTGGTGAACGCCAGCCGGCGCGGCTCGGCGAGTGCTTCACCGTCGAGATTGGCGAGCAGCGTCGCCCGCGCGGCGTCATCATCGAGGAAGCGGCTGGCATAGACATAACCGTTGCCGGTGCGGTGCTGCAGCGG
>CALDHQ010000177.1 GCA_937894055.1 uncultured Polymorphobacter sp. | reverse complement strand
CGCGAATGGACGCTGACCTATGACTTCGGTGCAGCCAGCTCCGGCACCGGCTCGCCGACCGCCAGCGCGCGCACCCCGTCGGTCCGGTAGAGCCAGGCCTGCCCGCACTCGAGGGTCACGCGGCCATCGTGCAGCCGCACGGCCGACTTCTCAGCGATCCCAAGCACGTTCTCGGCCGGGTTGAACTGCAGGTAGATTTTGATTTTGCCGGCGCGCCCGTCGAACTCCGGCTTCGTCTCCGGCGTCGGGTGGTGCGGGTTGATGACCGCCGGGAAGATGCCGAGCGCCTTCCGGCTCGGGATTTCCGCCACCGGGAAGTCGTTGGTCGTGCCGATCAGCAGGCCGGCCACATTGGCCCCGGCGCTCGAGCCGCCATAGGGCACGCCGGCCGCCACGCGCTGGCGGATGAGTTCGAGCTGCCCCGTGCGGTAAAGCTCGCCGAGCAGGACGAAGGTCTCGCCGCCGCCGATGAAGATGCCGTCCGCGCTCTCAAGCAGCGCCTTCTGCCCGGCGGCATCGAGCAGCATCGGGCTGCCGACGATGGCGTAGCGGCCGTCGCGGTCGGTGTAGGGATTGACGTCGCCGGGGATGAACACCAGCACATTGCCGCGCGCGCCGACCAATGTGCGGCGCACGACCTGGTTCGCCTGCACCCAGATCGACAGTTCGGTGCCTTCGGCATTGCCCGCCAGCCGCTTGGCGGCCTCTGGCCATTCGAGCTCGCCGCCACGCACCCGCGCGCCGGCGCTCACCGGAAACTTGGCATAGCTGTTGATGTCGTCCGAAAAGAACGGGTCGGGCGGCGCCGGATACTGGCCCTGGTACAGGATGCCGGTGTCGTCGAAGAATTTGACCAGCGCCGTTGATGGCGGCTTGAAGCTGATCAGGCTGAGCTGCGCCCAGTTCGTCGCGTTGCCGCAGCGCACCGCGTCGGGGCAGCGTTCGACCGTGGCGACCGCGTCGCTGCCGTCGAAAATCGCCGGTGCCGTGCCCCATTCATCGCCGACATAGCGAATCGGGGCCGCAGCGCTGCCGCTGGCGGGCATGCGGATGGTGCCGCGATAGGCGACGCCGCCGCGAAAGCGCACGGTGTCACCGGCGCGCAGCTCGGCACCACCGGCGCGGCCGCTGGCTTCGCGGTCGCCCGGCGCGTGCTTCCACGCCGTTGTCGCGCTGGTGCCCGCCGCGGTGTCGGAGCCGCCGGCGAAATCGACATAGTAAGTCGCCGCCGATGCCCGCCCGCACGCCGCGAGCAGCACCGACAGCAACGCGATCGCTGCCAGCTTGCGCGCGCGGGGGGCGGTTCTACCGGCGGCAGGGAGCATGGCTGTCATGGCATTTCATCCTGTCCGCGCGGCATCTTCGCCAGCTTATAGCCGCGCCGGCTGCGCGTCACCAGCATTTGACGCCGGCAGAAGGCTGGCAAATCTGCGCGCGCCCCCTGCGAGACGCTTGATTTCGCGGCCGGATTGCTGCACCGCGGCATCCAAGCCGGGGGTAAACCGATTCAGCCGGCACCAGACGCAGCGCAGGGAAGCGATCTACCATGGCGAATGAGGCTATTCTCGAGACTGTCCGCGAGACGATGCTCGATGTCTTCGATCTCGACGATCTCCAGATCTCCGACAAGACCACCGCCAAGGACGTCGCCGACTGGGACAGCCTGAGCCACATCCGCCTCGTCGTCGCCATCGAGAAGCATTACAAAATCCGATTCACCACAGCCGAGATCGAAAGTTTCGACAATGTCGGCGCGATGGTGCGCTGCATTGCCGCCAAGACCGCGGCCTGACCGGCTGACCCACCTGGCCCAAGCAATCCGGACGGAGCTGCAATGCTGCTGGAACTTGATTGGCTGACGCGGCCCCCGGCCGATTTCCGGGTTCAATTGCGCAACCTTCGTGCCGCGATTGCCGACGGTGCCCCCGAAGCCGCGACGCAGCTGCGCGCGCTCGCCGCGCACAGCCTCGACCTCAACCAGCTCGACCAGCTCGGCCGCACCGCCGCGACCTTGCCGCCCGCCGCGTCGGGGCTGCGCCCGCTCAAGCTCGGCATTTTGGGCGACGGCACGCAGGATCTGATTGCCCCGGCGCTTGCCGGCTCGGCGCTGCGCCACGGGCTGGCGCTCAGCATCACCACCGGCGACTATGGCAGCATGGTCCAGCAGGCGATGGACCCCGACTCGCCGGTGCGCGCCGCCAACCCCGATTTCGTGCTGGTTGCGGGCGACTACCGGATGCTCGGGCTGGGCACCGCCCAACTCGGCGCCGGTGCCGCCGAGGCTGCGGTCAACGCTGCGCTCGGCCAGCTCAAGGCGGTCGTCGCGGCGCTGGCACCGTCGGTGTCGGGCGGTATCCTCGTCCAGAACCTCGTGGCGCCGGTCGAGCCGCTGTTCGGTAGCTATGACGCGGTGCAGCCGGGGTCGGTGGTGTCGATGATCGCGGCGCTCAACCATAAGCTTGCCGAATGGGCCGCCGACCGGTCGATTATCCTTGTCGATGTTGCGCGCGCCGCCAGCTGGGTCGGGCTCGACCATTGGACCGATCCGGCGCGCTGGCATGCCGCCAAGCTGCCGATCGCGCTCGATGCGGTGCCGCTCTACACCGATATCGTCGCGCGCACGCTGGCCGCGGCGACCGTCGGCCCGAAGAAGTGCCTGGTGCTCGACCTCGACAATACGCTGTGGGGCGGCGTCATCGGCGATGACGGCGTCGAAGGCATCGCTCTGGGGCAGGGCTCGGGTGCCGGCGAGGCGTTCGTCGCCATCCAGCGCATGGCGCTCGAGCTGCGGTCGCGCGGCATCGTGCTCGCGGTGTGCTCGAAGAACGAGGAGGCGGCGGCGCTGCTGCCGTTCACCCAGCACCCCGAAATGCTGCTCAAGACCGCCGATATCGCCGTGTTCCAGGCCAACTGGACCGACAAGGCGAGCAATTTGCGCGCCATCGCCGAAGCGCTCAACATCGGCGTCGATGCGCTGGTGTTCCTCGACGACAACCCCGTCGAGCGCGGCCAGGTGCGGCGCGAGCTGCCGATGGTCGGCGTGCCCGAACTGCCCGAAGACCCGGCGCTGTATCCGCGCATGCTGCAATGCGCCGGCTATTTCGACACCATCGCCTTCCTCGACGAAGACCGGCTGCGCGCCGACAACTATGCCGCCGATGCCGCCCGCAAGGCGATCATCCTGGAGGCCGGCGGGTCGGATGTCGCGGGTTATCTCGCGTCGCTCGACATGGTCTGCGACCTGCGCCCGTTCGATGCGGTCGGCCGCGCCCGCATCAGCCAACTCGTCAACAAGTCGAACCAGTACAACCTGACGACGCGCCGCTACACCGAGGCCGAAATCAGCGCGATCGAAGGCGACACCTCGAAGTTCACGCTGCAGGTGCGGCTCGCCGACCGCTTCGGCGACAATGGCATGATTTCGGTCATCATCTTCGACAAGGCGGGCAAAGACTGGGTCTGCGACACCTGGCTGATGAGCTGCCGCGTGCTCGGCCGCCGCGTCGAGGAGGCGGTGCTGGCGACCGTCGCCGCCGCCGCGGTCTCCGCCAGAGCGCGGCGGCT
>CALDHQ010000176.1 GCA_937894055.1 uncultured Polymorphobacter sp. | reverse complement strand
CTTGACCGCATCGGTCTGCGCGCGCGCCGCAATCTCGGCGCCGGGCAGGCCGCAGGCATCGGCGACCGCGATCAGGCACGCCACATCGTCGAGATTGCGCTGGTCGGCGAAATAGGCGTGAAACGCCTGCGCCGCGAACCTGTGCAACTGCGCCTGATCGGCTTCGAGCGCGCAGCAGAAGCGCATCGCCGCCACCGATTTCAACGGATGATGCGGCGATGGGAAATTCATCGGCAGACCCGCCAGTTCGGCCCATTCGCGCAGCCATTCGAAGCTCTTGCGCAGGCGCGGTGCGGCCGCTTCGGTGCGGCTGGCATAGACCGCCTGATTGACCGCGTTGAACACCCCGCCGACCAGAAACGGCCGCCAGTGGATGGTCGCACCGGTCTCGGCGATGATCGGCGCGATGTTGTGGAACGCCAGCCGCGTCCACGGCGACGACAAATCGAAGAAAAACTCTACCTTGGCCATGCGCGACACTCCCCGAATGCGGACTTTGCGCCGCTGAGCTGCAGGCTAGTGCCGGGCGCCGCGCATCACAAGTTCGGGGATCGTAGTTGCGCCCGCTGGGTCCGCGACGATGTCGCGGACGGTCAAGGTTCTCGCATCCGGCCGAGGCCGATCATTTTGTAGAATTCCGGCCAGGTTCCGCAGGCCACTTCGCATACGCCAGGTACCAAAGCAGCACGACAATTGCGCCGGGGACGATCGACAGGATGGCCCAACGCTTGTCGAGTCCTGCCCGCTGAAAAATGATTGATAAGGGAATGCCCCACAGCACATAGAGCATTGCTGTGATGACAATAAGTTGCAGTAGAATTGTGACCATGGTTCCCCCAGTTCGGATCAGATATAGCCTGTCATGACGCCGCAATGAGCCCGGCTTGTCAATCGCGACACGGGTCAGATTTTTCAGCGAAGACTGCGCAGCGGGGTGTGCGGCAAAGCCTGAAAACCGGTGCCGGATTTTGCGAATTTGCGCTTTGGTTTACGTTAACGTCAATCTCTGCTAGCCAAGCCGTCGGCGGCGCGCCAATATCGCCTTCGCATGGCGCCAGCGCCAAAGCCTGCGCCGCAGAAGCGCAGCCAGACAAGAATGACATCAAGGGGAGTTATCGATCCATGCCGCAGCCCTACACGACGATCAGCATCGAAAAGCGCGGTCAGGTTGACTGGCTGACGCTCAACCGGCCCGAGGCGATGAATTCGATCTCGCTCGAAATGGTCGACGACTTGAACGACTATTTCGGCAAGCTCTACCATGACCAGAGCGTGCGCATCGTCGTCATGCGCGGCGCCGGCCGGGCGTTCTGCGCCGGGCTCGATATCCGCCAGCGCGACAATACCGATGACCGCAAGACGCCGTTCGGCGGTGGCTTCGGTTTCCAGGGCTATCTCGCCGACGTCTACATCAAGATGCGCCGCTGCCCGCAGCCGATCATCTCGCTGATCCACGGCCCGGCATGCGGCGGCGGCTTCGCGTTTGCGCTGGCGTCGGACATCCGCATTGCCGGTGAAAGCGCCAAAATGAACGCGGCTTTCATCAAGCTCGGGCTGTCGTCGTGCGACATGGGCGTCAGCTATTTCCTGCCGCGCCTCGTCGGCGGCTCGATCGCCTCCGAACTGATGCTCACCGGCCGTTTCATCCATGCGCCGCGCGCGCTCGCCGTCGGTCTGGTCAGCGAAGTCGTCGCCGATGACCAGCTCGAAGCCGCCGCCCAGCCCTATATCAACGAGATGCTCGCGGCATCGCCGATGGGGCTGCGCATGACCAAGGAAGGCCTCGCCATGGCGATCGACGCGTCGAGCTTAGAGGCCGCAATGGCGATCGAAAACCGCAACCAGGTGATGACCAGCCGCAGCCCGAATTTCGCCGAAGGCATGCGCGCCTTCCTCGAAAAGCGCCCGCCGGTCTACATCGCCGACTGACCCACCGCTTTTGCCCGCACGCCCCCTTTGCACGCAGGAAATCCGATGAACGCTCTCACCAAATATCCGCACCTGTTCGCGCCGCTCGACCTCGGCTTCACGCAGCTCAAGAACCGCGTGCTGATGGGGTCGATGCACACCGGGCTCGAGGATGTCGAAAACGCCGGTGAGCGCATGGCGGCATTTTTTGCCGAACGTGCGCGCGGCGGCGTCGGGATGATCATCACCGGCGGCATATCGCCGTCGCCCGCGGGTGGACGCGGCGCCAAGCTGACCAACGACGCCGAAGTCGCGACGCACCGCATCGTCACCGACGCGGTCCATGCCGCCGACAAGGACGTGAAGATCGTCATGCAGATCCTGCATTCGGGGGCGCTGGCGGGCACGCCCGACTGCGTCGCGCCGTCGGCGATCAAGTCGCGCATCGGCGCCTATGTGCCCAACGAACTCGATGCCGAGGGCGTCGAAGAACAGATCGGCAATTTCGTGCGCTGCGCGACGCTGGCGCAGGCGGCGGGCTATGACGGCGTCGAGATCATCGGCTCGGCCGGCTATCTGATTTCGACCTTCCTGGTCGAAAAGACCAACCAGCGCACCGACGAGTGGGGCGGCAGCTGGGAAAACCGCATGCGCTTCGCCGTCGAGATCGTGCGCCGCACGCGGGCAGCCGTCGGCCCCAACTTCATCGTCGTGTTCCGCATTTCGGCGATGGACATGCTGCAGGGCGGGCTGGCGTGGGACGAAGTCGTGTCGCTCGGCAAGGCCATCGAGGCCGCCGGCGCGAGCATCATCAGCACGCATTTCTGCTGGCACGAAGCCCAGGTGCCGACGATCGCGACGATGGTGCCGCGCGCCGCGTTCGCCGGCGTCACCGGCCGGCTGCGCAAGGAGCTCGGCATCCCGCTGATCACCTCGAACCGCATCAACATGCCCGATGTCGCGGAGGCCGTGCTGGCGGCGGGCGACGCCGATCTGGTGTCGATGGCGCGCCCGATGCTGGCGGACGCCGACCTCATCAAGAAGACGCTCGAAGGCCGCGAGGACGAAATCAACACCTGCATCGCCTGCAACCAGGCCTGCCTCGACCACACCTTCACCGGCCGCATGACGAGCTGCCTCGTCAACCCGCGCGCCTGCCGTGAAACCGAGCTCAAGATCGAGCCCGCGGCGGCGTCGAAGCGCATCGCCGTCGTCGGCGCCGGCCCCGCTGGCCTCGCCTATGCAACGACCGCCGCACAGCGCGGCCACAAGGTGACGCTGTTCGATGCGGCCGACGAAATCGGCGGGCAGTTCAACCTCGCCAAGCGCATCCCCGGCAAGGAAGAGTTCGTTGAAACGCTGCGCTATTTCCGCCGGATGATCGACGTCTACGGCATCACGCTCAAGCTCGGCACGCGCGTCGATGCGGCCAGCCTCAAGGCCGGCGGCTTTGACGAAGTCGTCATCGCCACCGGCATCGCGCCGCGCCGTCCCGATATCGAGGGCATCGATCACCCCAAGGCGGTGAGCTATGTCGATGTCATCATGGGCCGCGCACCGGTCGGGCAGAAGGTCGCGATCATGGGCGCCGGCGGCATCGGCTTCGACGTCGCCGAACTGATCACCCACAAGGGCGTGTCGGCGGCACTCGACATCGACGTCTTCGCCAAGGAATGGGGCATCGATTTCAAGAACCACCCGCGCGGCGGCGTCACCGGCGTCGAGCCCGTCGTCGAAAGCTCGGGCCGCGAAGTGACGCTGCTCCAGCGCAAGGCCGGCGCGCCCGGCAAGGGCCTCGGCAAGACCACCGGCTGGACGCACCGGCTGACCTTGCAGCGCCGCGGCGTCCAGATGATGGGCGGCGTCGA
>CALDHQ010000175.1 GCA_937894055.1 uncultured Polymorphobacter sp. | reverse complement strand
CGTGTCCGATCCCGAGGGTCGGCTGAATCCAACCCTGCCACCCGAGCTCAAGGCCGGTGCCATGGGTGAGAAACCTCAGCCGCTCGCCCGCGTCGCGACATCCGTGCCCGAGGAAGCTTTGCAGGCGATTCAGGACTGCTTCGTCGCGCCTCCGCTGCGCTATCGATTGAGCCAATCCGAGGCGCGCGCCCATTATGCAAAAGCCGTCGAGCTTTGCCGCAAGGCCCTCAAAGACCACGCGGCGGCGCCGGATCTATGGATCGTACGCAACCGCCTCATCATCGCTCTGATGGGATTATGGAAAACCGAGGCCGACCTCAGCAAACGGGAAGAGGCCGTCACCCAGGCGAAGGCCGCGCTCGCCGCAGGCTACCCGCCGGGTTGCGATGTCGTGGCCCGCTTTTGCCTCGCCCGTGAGGCGCTGCGCGAGGCCCTGGCCGAGTACTGGGACTTCACCCACCGCATCTTTGAATTCGGCGCCGCCGGCACCGAAGGCGAAGGCCCCAACATGATCCTGGACGACGGCGGCGACGCCACGCTGCTGATGCACCTGGGCAAGCGCGCCGAAAAAGACGCGTCCTTGATCGCCAACCCCACCAGCGAAGAAGAGACCTGCCTGTTCAACGCCATCAAGGCCAAGCTGGCCGTGGACCCCACCTGGTACAGCCGCAAGAGCGCGCAGATCATCGGCGTGACCGAAGAGACGACCACCGGCGTGCACCGTCTGAAGGAGATGAGCGCCAAGGGCAAGAGCACGCGGCTCGGTGCCGCGGCCTACTCGATCGCGGCGACCGCGCTCGAGGAATACAAGTACTGAGTCAGGCGGCCGGCGTCGACGACGCCGGAGCGGCCAGGTTGACCGGCGCGGCACGCGCCGTCACCTGCCCCGCACCGCTCGGGTAATAGGCCGGCGCATCGAGCTGCAGGACATGGTCGCCGACCGGAGTGTTCGCGCCCGACAGGTTCCAATACGGGTGCCAGGTCAGATTGACCGGCGTCGGCGCGTCGCTTGTTGCCGCCAGCGACAAGTTCAGCCCCGCCGCGTCAAGCCGATAGGTCGCAACCACCGTCAGCGCACCGGGATAGCCCTGGTCGTACGCCGGACTCTGGTGCGTCAGGCGCAACACCGCGGCACCATGCTCGACCGTTGCCGCGTCTAGCCGCCACAGCGCGCGGTCGAAACCCTGCGCGCCGCCGTGCAGCGTGTTGTCGCCCTCGTTCTGGCTGAGCTGGAAGTCGCGACCATCGACCGCGATGCGCCCGCCGGCAATGCGCCCGGCGGTGCGCCCGATGATCGCACCGGGGTAGCTGCGGCTGGCAAGATAGCCCGCGACATCGTCATGCCCCAGCGTCACCTCGGCGCAGCGCCCGTCGCGGTCCGGCATTTGCAGCGATTGCAGGATGCCGCCGAGCGTCAGGACGGTCGCGCGCACCGACCCCGCCGACAGCGTCACGGCGTGTACCATGCGCCCGTCAGGCAGCGCGCCGAAGTCCGCGACGGCTATCTGTGCTGGGACCTTCACAGGCACGCCCGCAGCCGTGCGGCGGCATCCTCGGGCGTCAGGTCGCGCTGCGGCATGCCGAGCAGTTCGAAGCCGACCATATGCTTGCGCACCGTCGCCGAGCGCAGCAGCGGCGGCAGGAAATGACCGTGGAGGGTGAAATCCTTGTCGCCGGAGTGCTGGTGCCAGCCGAGCGAATAGGGAAAGGCGCAATCGAACAACCGGTCATAACAGCGCGTCACCGCCGACAGCAGCGCCGCCAACCCGTCGCGTTCGGTTCGCGTCAGTGCGTCGAACGACGCGACGGCGCGGCGCGGCAGCACCAGCAGCTCGAACGGCCACGCCGCCCAGAACGGCACCAGCGCGACGAAAGCGTCGTTGCTGGCTACCAGCCGCACACCCTCGGCAAGTTCGCGCGCCAGATAGTCGTCGAGCAGCAGCGTGCCGTGCTTCGCTGCCCAGTCGCGCTGGCGCCGCACTTCATGGTCGAGTTCGTTGGGCAGGTGCTGCGTCGCCCAGATCTGGCCGTGCGGGTGCGGGTTGCTCGCCCCCATCATCGCACCGCGATTTTCGAAGATCGTCACCGCGCCGACATCGTCGCGCGCCGCCAGTTCGGCGGTCTGCGCCGCCCAGACATCGACCACCGCGGCGATTTCGGCGGGCGTCATCGCCGCCATCGTGCGGCCATGGTCGGGGCCGTAGCAGATGACACGGCAGACGCCGGCTTCGGGCTCGGCGACGAGCAGCGGGTCGGCTGCTGTTGCGGGCGCGATACCGGGCAGCAGCGCCGGAAAGTCATTATCGAACACATGCACGCCGACGTAGCCGGGGTTGTGCACGCCGCCGACGCGGACGTTGCCGGGGCACAGATAGCATTCGGGGTCATAAGACGGTGGCGCTGGCGCGGCGTCATCTTCGGTTGCCCCCTGCCACGGTCGCGACACGCGCTGCGGCGACACCAGCACCCAGTCACCGGTGAGCAGGTTGAGCCGGCGTTCGGGGCGCGCCGTCATGGCCTGACCTCGCCGGCGCCGTCACCGGCGCGCACCAGCATCGCGTTGGCGGCGACACCGGTCGCGGCTGCATAGCCCGCAACGATGGCGTCCTGCG
>CALDHQ010000174.1 GCA_937894055.1 uncultured Polymorphobacter sp. | reverse complement strand
ACACGACGCTCTTCCGATCTGTGATGCCGAGGTGCAGCGGATAGTCGCACCGCTCCGCCAGACCCTGATACGCCGCGACCGCGAGGAACACGTCGGAGGCCTTCACGCTGACCTTGAACTCGTGGAAATCCTCGTCCTGGAGCATTTTCATATGCTCGAGCGCGCTTTCCACCAGCGCGTCGGGGCAGGGCTCGCCGTATTTTTCAAGCAGATGCTTCTCAAGGCTGCCCGCATTGACGCCGATGCGCATCGAGCAGCCGTTGGCCTTTGCCGCGCGCACGACTTCGCGGACGCGTTCCTGGCTGCCGATGTTGCCGGGGTTGATGCGCAGGCAGGCCGCCCCCGCATCGGCGGCTTCGAGCGCGCGCTTGTAGTGGAAATGGATGTCGGCAACGATCGGCACCGCACTGGCGCGAACGATTTCGCCCATCGCCGCAGTCGATTCCTTGTCGGGGCACGACACGCGGACGATGTCGGCGCCGACTTCGACGCACTGGCGGATCTGCTCGATCGTCGCCTTGGCGTCTTCGGTCGGCGTGTTGGTCATCGTCTGCACGGCAATCGGCGCGCCGCCGCCGACGGGCACCTTGCCGACCATGATCTGCCGCGACGGGCGGCGGATGATATCGCGCCAGGGGCGAACGCTCATGGTTTTAGCCCTTGGCCCCGACGAGGATGGTCACCGCGCGGCGGTTCTTCGCCCACACGTCTTCGCCGCTGCCGTCGACTGCCGGGCGTTCCTTGCCGTAGCTGATCGTGGTGATGCGCGTCGCATCGACGCCCTGCGCGGCGAGGAAGTTCTTCGCGGCATTGGCGCGGCGGTCGCCGAGCGCGAGGTTGTATTCGCGCGTGCCGCGGTCATCGGTATGGCCTTCGATGGTCACGGTGATGTTCGGGTAGCGCGCCAGCCATTCGGCCTGCTTGCCGAGGATGGTGCGCGACGGATCATCGAGCTCATAGCTGTCGTAACCGAAATACACCGTGTCGCTGCCGGCTTGCGCGACGAAATCGGCGGTGCTGCCGGGGATGTTGGTCGATTGCACGCCGGCCGGCGGCGGCACCTTGGTCGGCGTCGTCGCGGTGGGCGGCACGACAGGCTCGCTCGCCGGCGGCGGCGGTGGCGGCAGGTCCTTCTTCTTGGTCGAGCAGGCACCGACGCCAATCAGCGCGGCGACGAGCGTCAACTGCACCGTCGTCTTCAGCTTGGGCCTATTGAGCATCGACCGATTCAACATGGGCAACCACCTTTCCACAATTAACGCACCCTATCCTGTCCACCTGTAACGCGCAAAGCCCTTGGCGGTCGCATCACGGCAAAAGCGGCGACCAGGCCGGATCCGACGCATCGAGCGGAGTCTTGAGCTTGCGCTCGTTCTGCCCCGACAGATCGACCGTCCACAGCGCCGTCGCGCCACCGCTTTGCGCGGTGCGGAAGAACATGATGACGC
This sequence comes from uncultured Polymorphobacter sp., assembly GCA_937894055.1. GTDB lineage: Bacteria > Pseudomonadota > Alphaproteobacteria > Sphingomonadales > Sphingomonadaceae > Polymorphobacter_A. Next base: position 6,429 of record CALDHQ010000174.1, on the reverse strand, counting down.
GGCCGTTGGGCGCCCAGGTCGGGCCTTCATCCTGCCAGCTCGACGTCAGCAGCCGTTCGCCGCTGCCGTCGGTCTTCATGATGCCGATGCGGAACTGGCCGCCGCCGATCTTGGTGAAGGCGATGGTATCGCCGCGCGGGCTCCACACCGGTGTGCCGTAACGGCCTTCGCCGAAGCTGATGCGCTGCTGACCGCTGCCGTCGGCGTTCATCACATAGAGCTGCTGCGTACCGCCGCGGTCGCTTTCGAAGACGATCTTGCTGCCATCGGGCGACGGGCTCGGTGCGGTATCAATGCCCGGGGCGCTGGTCAGCCGCGTGACCTTCCGGCTGCCGAGATCGATGCGATAGACATCAGTGTTGCCGCCGGCGCTCATCGAAAACACCATGCTGCCGCCACCCGGCATGAAACGCGGTGCGAACGTCATGCTGGGGAAGTCACCGCTCGCCGGCCGCAGTGCCGTCTGCACGCCGCTGCCCAGCGTATAAAGCCAGACGCGCGGGCGGTTGTCGGCGTAGGACATATAGGTGATGGTCTGGTCATCGGGCGCGAAGCGCGGCGTCAGCACCAGATTCTGGCCGTTGGTCAGGAAGCGGTGGTTGGCGCCGTCCTGGTCCATCAGCGCCAACCGCTTGATGCGCTTGGTGCGCGGGCCGGTTTCGCTGACATAGACGATGCGCGTGTCGAAATAGCCGGTCTCACCGGTCAGCCGCGAATAGACGAGGTCGGCGCATTTGTGCGCGGCGCGGCGCCAGCCGGCGGCCGAGGTGACAAAGCCCTGCCGCGCCAGCTCTTCCGAGGTGAACACGTCATAGGCGTAGCAGGCGACGGTGATGTTGCCGTCAGGATTGACGCTGACCGCGCCGGTGACCAGTGCCTGTGCCGCCAATGTCCGCCAAGCGCCGAAATTGGGCTTGGTGACGTCGCCGTAGCCGACATTAGTGGTGAACGCCGCCGGATCGAGCGGCTTGAACAGTCCTGAACTGCCAAGGTCAGCGGCGATGACCGCGGCCACCTGCCGTCCGAGGTCGCCCGTCGAGCCGGCAGCTGTGGGTGCGGGCGCCGGCGTCGCGAACGCCGGCACCGCAATCGGCATCGGCGCGGCAATACCGCTGTTGATATCGACGCGCAGCACGGCAGCGGCGGGCACGGCGACCAGCGCCAAAATCGCGGCGGCAACAAACTTGCGCATCTGTATTCCCAACTTCATGGCCCTACATCCCGACCTGTCCGGGCCGCGCAACCGGCAATGCGGCAGCGCGCCGGATTGCAGCGGCGACTTGAAGTTGGGACAATGCCCCTGCAGGGCTTTGAAAGTCGAGGCCTATTCGAAACCGGTCAGACGAGTTCGCCAACCAGCCAGCTTTTCAGCTGCGATTTCGGCGCGGCACCGACCTTGGTCGCGGCCGGCGTGCCGTTCTTGAACAGGATCATCGTCGGGATGCCGCGCACGCCGTAGCGGGTCGGGGCATCGGGGTTTTCGTCGATGTTGAGCTTGACGATTTCGACGTCGCCACCAAGTTCGACGGCGAGTTCTTCGAGCGCCGGGCCGATCTGGCGGCACGGGCCGCACCATTCGGCCCAGAAATCGACGAGCACCGGCTTGCCCGAGGCAATGACATCGGCGTGGAACGAGGCATCGGTGACGTGCTTGGCGGCCATGATGGCGTCTCCTGAAAGTCTATGCCGTGAAGTTAGGCGCGGTGGGCGGGGCAATCAATGGGGCAGGCCAATAGGCTTTCTTCGCGGTGGCCAATGCAAATTCGTTGCACGGCGGCGCTCTCAGCCAGTCGCGGCAGCAACGACACCGGGCGCATGTGCGGCGAGAAGCGCGGCGGGCAGCTCGATCAGCGTCGCGTCATGCGTGAACAGCAGCGCCGCCGTGATGCGTCGGTCGGGGAAAATTTTGGCCAACGCAGCCGCATAGGCCGCCATCTGGCGCAGGTGATAGCGCTCGACAGCGGTGGCATCGCGCGGCACGCGGCTGCCGGTTTTGAAGTCGACAATCTGGATGAGCGCGTCGGTGACCAGCAGGCGGTCGACCTTGCCGGCTATGACGATTTCACCGACAACCGCGGCAATCGGCGCCTCGGCCAGCGCGTCGGGTCCGAAAATCGCAGCATGCGCCGGCGCTTCGATGACTGCGAGCGCGCGATCGACCAGCGCGGTTTGCACGGTCGCATCGAGCCCGGAACCGTTGACCGCGACCCACGCCAGCGCGGCAGCACGGCGCTGGTCGGGTGCGACAGCGGGCAGCCGTTCAAACAACGCATGCAGCAGCTTGCCGCGTTCGGCGGCGGCGATCATGCCAGGTGACGGCGGCGGCATGACAATATCGTCTTCCGCCAGCTTCGACGGGCTGAGCGGCCGCGCCGGTCGCGCTTCGGCGGGTGCCGGGGTCGTCGCCCATGCGGGCAGCGCCATGTCGGTGGTGCGTCCACCCGCGCCGTCGCCATCGCGCACGGGCGCGCCGGCGCCACCCTGGTGGGTGCGCCGGCTGCCCCAGACACTGTCGGGGACCTCCTCAAGCGGGAAGTTTTTGTCCATCGCCCGTTCGATCAGCGCGTACCAACTGGCATCGGGCACCGGCACGGGCTTTTCGCCGCGGGCGCTCGGCAGCGCGCCACCGATGAACAGCATGTCTTCGGCGCGCGTCATCGCGACATACATCAGCCGCCAATGTTCCTGTAGCCCGGCTTCATCGGCCTCGTCGGCACGTTCGGCGATCGGGCCGATCCGCCCGGCCTTGCCGCCATAATAGACCGGCACCTTGGCGGTAATGTCGTCGGGGTTGAGCGCGACAAAGCCGTCGCGGTCGCCCGGCACGTCGCGCGTCGCATCCGCGAGGATGACAACGGGTGCCTGCAGTCCCTTGGCGCCGTGGACGGTCATGATGCGCACGGCATCGAGTGCGGCTTCGGGGTCGCGTTTCAAGTCGCTGTCATCGCGCTCGATCCACGCGAGGAAGCCCTGCAGCGACGGCGCATTCTGCTGCTCGAACGCCAACGCCTGCGCCAGCACGGCGCCGATGGTGTCGCGCGCTTCGTCACCCAGCCGCGCCAGCAGGCGTTTGCGTCCGCCCAGCGGCCCCGACAGGATGGTTTCGAGAAACTCGTACGGCGCGCAGAAATCGGCGAGCCGCAGCGCGGCACCCAGCCATTCGTATGCGGCCTTTGCGTGCGGTTCGGACGACTGGCGCAACCGCGTCCACAGACTGGCATGGCCGCGACCATGCGCGAGCACGAACAACTGGTCCTGGCTCCAGCCGAGCAACGGCGAGGTCAGCAGGCTGGCGCAGGTCAGATCGTCACGCGGCTGCAGCACGAAGCGCACCAGCGCCAGCAGGTCCTGCACCGCCAGCGGCGTCGTCAGCCGCAGCCGGTCGACGCCAGCAACCGCGACGCCCTTGTCATGCAGCGCACTGACCAGCGGCGCCATGAACTCGCCGCGCTTGCGCACCAGCACCAGGATATCCTGCGGTCGGACGTTGCGACCGCGCGCCGGCAGATACAACGGCGTCGCCGGATCGAGCCAGACGGCAATCTGCGCGGCGACCTGCTGCGCCATGCGGACATGGTTTTCGGCGATCCAGACCATTTCGGTTTCGGCCTTGGTGACATCGGCTTCGGCGTCGCCGAGCGCCGGCCACAATGTCACCGACCCCGGCAGCCCTTCGCGCGCGGCACGGTGCGGCGGCACCGGTTCGCGCATGCCGAGCGTCGCATGGCCGAGTTCGTCGAGCGCGGCATCGACCACCTCGAGCACCGTCGGCACCGAGCGGAACGATTCGCTGAGTGGTTCGGCGCGCCAAGCCTGCTCGGCATCGCGAATGCGCTGTTCGAAATCGAGCGCGCGGTCGCGGAAGACGCGCGGGTCCGAGCCCTGGAAGCTCATGATCGCCTGTTTGAAATCGCCGACCACGAACAGCGTGCGCACGATGTCGCGTGTGCCCAGCCCGTCGAAGAATTCGTCGGTGAGCGCCTTGATGATGTCCCACTGCGCTTCGTTGGTGTCCTGCGCCTCGTCGACAAGCAGGTGGTCGATGCGCTGGTCGAGCTTGAAGCGCACCCAATTGCCCATGCCCGGCGCATCGAGCAATGCCGCCGCACGCGCGATCATGTCATCATAATCGATGAACCCGCCGCGCCGCTTGTGCGCGGCATAGGCGGCGGCGAGGCGCTGGCCGACACGCAGATAACGCGCCGCGTGCACCGCTGTCGCCAGTCGGGCACGCAATTCGAACACGCTGGCCACCTGCGCGATGAGCACTTCGGCAAGCGGGCCAAGTGATGGGTCGCGTTTGAGTGGTGCTGCCGGAACCGGCTTGGCGAGCGGATCGCCACCCTTGGTGAACAGCGTGCCGATCAGCAGATCGAGTTGTGCCGCGCGTACTTCGGGCACGAAGCCGATCCAGCACAGCATGTCATCGGCGCGCCGCGTCGCGACCTTGCCGCCATCGCCCGCCAGCGCAACGGCCAACCGCCGCAAGCCGGCCAGGTCGACGCCCGATAGTGCGGTCGTCAGCACGGCTTCGGCGCTGCCATCGACGGGAAGCCCGAGCCAACGCCGCAGCTTGGCTTCGAAGCCCGCTGGCGCGCCGAGTGCGGCAATCGCATCGGCGTGCGCAATCATCACCCCCGCGACTTGCGTCAGTCGCTGCTCGCCGCCGGCGATGCTGAGCGCACCGATGTCATCGAGGAAGCCCTGATCTGCGGTCGCGGTCGCCGATTCGATTTCCTCGGCGAGCACGCGGGTGCGCAGCGCCAGCGCGGAGCGGTCGTCGAGCGCGGTGAAGCCCGGCGCGATGCCGGCCTCGACCGGGAAGCTGGCGAGCAAAGATTGGGCAAAGCCGTGCAGTGTCGAAATGCGCAAACCGCCACGCGCGTCGAGCGTACGCGCGAACAACTGCCGGGCGCGGGCACGGGCTTCGGGGCCGGGCGCGGCGCGGATGGCGATCAGGTCATTGTCGAGTGCGGCATCGTCGGCCAGCACCCAGTCGGCGAGACGTTCGAAAATGCGCGCCTGCATCTCAGCCGCCGCGGCCTTGGTAAAGGTCAACGCGACGATGCGTTCGGGCGCGGCGCCATCGAGCAGCAGCCGCAGCACACGCGCCGTCAGCACCTGAGTCTTGCCGGTGCCGGCGGATGCTGATGTCCAAGCATTGACCGCCGGGTCTGCGGCAGCGGCCTGGCTTTCGCGGAGTGGATTGAGCCGGCTCATTCGGACGGCACCGGCTTGCCGAGCCATTCGGCGACGCGCGCCAGATGGTCGAAATCCTGGTATTTTTCAGCGTATTCGGGATGCAGCTTGGCGGTGAACGGCATGGTGCCGAGCAGCATGTCGTGACACAGTTCGGTGAACTGCGCGACCGTCGCGGCGATGTGTTCAGCGGGCGTGATGTCGCTTTTGCCGCGGTAGCTCAGCGGGTCGCTGACTTTGCCGGGATCATTGCCGCCGCTGACTTTCCAATAGCTGAAACGTCCAACTGGTCCCGCCGGGACGCCGGCCAGCACGCCCTGTTCGGCAAGGGCGCCGAGCAGCCCCATCTGCAGCGCAAAGCCGCCGCTGACCTGGGCATAGGTCGGCACCGTGCCGGTCTTGTAGTCGACAATGGCGAGCTGGCCATTGGCGTGCCGGTCGACGCGGTCGGCGACACCGGTCAGCGTCACCGGCGATTCGCCGCGCGCGCCGAATTCGAAGATGCGCTGGCCCTTGGCCTCGACCGCGAGCGGCGTCCAGCCTTCGGCATCCCATTCGTCGAGCGTCGCCTTGGCCCAGTCGAGCGCGCGCCGCACGCGCGGCGCCCACAGCGCTTGCATCAGCGGGTGATTCGCCCAATCGGCCAGTTCGTCGTCATAGGCCTTGGCCAAAGCGGCATCGCTGCCGCCGGCCTTGATCCATTCCTCGAGGATGCGGTGCACCGCCGAGCCGCGGTCGGCACCGCTCGGGTCACTATCGAGCGGGTCGAGCACCTTCAGTGCCAGCATCGTCTGCGCGTAGAAACTGAACGGATCGGCGCGCAGCTTTTCCGCCGCTGTCACCGACAGCCGGCGCGGGCGCTGCGCCGCCGGGGGCGCCGGCGCGGGACGCGGCGCGGGCACCGGCGGGCCGGCGGAATCGATCGCGCGCGCCAGATCGACCAGCCGCGTATCCTGCGCTAGTGCTTCACCCGCCAGCGCACGCAACCGCAGCCAGAACCGCGAGGCCACCCGCGGGCCGCTGTCATCACGGCGCGCGCGCGTCAGCAGCACGCGCGGCGCACCAAGTCCGGCGACAAAGTCATGTGCGGCCTGGCCGATGGACGCTTCCAGCCCGGGCAAACCAAGCTTCCGCCGTATGGCAGGCGCCAGCCATGGGTCGGGCGACGGCAGCGCCGGCCAAGATCGGAAGAGCACACGTCTGAACTCCAGTCACGCCAATGTATCTCGT
>CALDHQ010000173.1 GCA_937894055.1 uncultured Polymorphobacter sp. | reverse complement strand
CTGCGACCCAAATTCAACGTTGGTTCTGGCAGCACCGGCAGCAATTGGGTGCAGGGCCAAGGCCCTGCCCGCCGGAGGCTCTTCGCCTTACCGCGCCCGATCAACCGCCTGCGTCAGCGCCACATACAGCTTGCCGACATCCGATGACACCAATGTCACCGCCAGCGACTTGCCCTCGCGGTCGCTGACGACGCGCTGGAGCATCGCCTCGAACGTCGCGATATAGTTGGTGGCGAGGTCGCGGAATTCGGGGTCGTGCGCGTAATTGCGGGCGATGGCGCGCGCCGAGCCACGGTCGAGCAACTGCACCGCGCGGCGCGCGAAGACACTGCGGTCGCCCTTGAGATAGGCGGCCCAGGCATCGTCGCCGACATCGATGGCGAGGCGCTTGGTGACGTCGATCGACGCGGCGTTGAGCTGGTCGATGATGGCGCCGGCGCGCACCGACAGGTCGGCGGCGGCGCGTGCGTCATATTTGACATCGGCTTCATCGATGCGCGCTTCGACGGTGGCGACGGTGGTGGTCAGGCCAAGCAGTCGCGCCGACAGTCGCTCGATGGCGGCTTGCGCGGCGGCGGCGGCTGCAGTGCTCGCGATTTCGATTTCGGCGAGCTTGGCGCGGACGGGCGCCCCGAAGGCGCTTTCGACCTTGGCGGTGCCGGCCGAGTCGAGCGCGGCTTCGGCCTCGGCAATAATGCCTTCAATTGTGGCGCGCATTGAGCCGGTGCTGGCTTCGGCGACTTCGCGGACGCGTGCCAGCACTTCGATCAGCGCGGTGGCCGATGCCAGCGCCGAGCCCTGGGTCTGCGTTTCGATGTCTTCGAGCTGGGCCTTGGCATTGCCGAGCTGCGCGCTGAACTGCTGCGTCGCGGCGTCGAGTGCGAGCTGCTGCGCGGCAAACGCTGCAGCGGCGTCGGCGATGACGTCCTTGCCACGTGCCACCGGGTCGGCGAGTGCTTCGACCTTGGCATGCAGCGCAGTGACATCGGTGGCGAGGCCGTCGATGCTATCGCTGGTGGCGGGCAGGCGGGTGGCCAGCGTCACCACAGCTTCGTCGCCCGCTTCGCGCAGCCGGGTCAGGACGTTTTCGACGGCGAGGATGGCGCTTTCGGTGGCGCTGATCGGCGGGCCCATCGCATCGACGTCATCGCGGAAACGCGCGACGCGTTCACCGAGCTGGTCGAGCGTCGTGCTGCCCATCGAACTGCTGTGCTGGAGCTTGCCGTCGAGCATGACGAAGCTGCGTTCGATGGTATCGACAAGCGCGCGGCTGCGGACGTCCTGTTCGCCGAGCATGGTGCCGAGCGCTTCGGCGGCGCCGAGCAATTTGTCGAGACGCTTGGCAATCGCGCGTGCGGCTTCGCCGCCGATATGGTCGAGCGCGACGCGCGCCTGGTCGACGGCAGCGAGCAGCGCGTTGGTCTGGGCATGCACACCGTCGCGCGTCGCATCGAGCGCGCTGGTGGTGCGGTCATAGACTTGCGCGACGCTGGTTTCGAGCAGCCCGACGCGTTCGCCAACGGCGGTCGAGGCGCGCGTGCTCAGCGCTTCGAGCGATTCGAACACCTCGGTCATGCGCGCGGCGATCCGGTCGACCTGCACCTGCGCTTCGTCGTTGCGGGTCCAGATACCTGCCAACTGGGTTTCGATTTCGCCAAGCTGCCGCGTCGACTCGGCCGCCGTGCTTTCGAGCAGGCCGGCAATCTTTTCAACATGGGCCTGCGCTTCGGGCAAGCGGCCGTGCAGCGTCGTGCCGGCGCTGTCAGCGGCCTTGCTGGCGACGAGCAGCGCATCGGCGGCGACGGCCAGGCGGCCAGCGCCATCGGTCAGCCCGATGCCGTCTTCCGAAACGGTGGCGCGCACGCCTTCGAGGCGAACCGCCACGGCGCCGAGCATCGAATCAATTTCGTGGAGGTTGCGGCGGATTGCGGCTGCGGCTTCGGAGGCGTTGCGCGTCCGCAACGCGAGCAGCGTCGCATCGTCATCGTTGCGGGCGCCGACCAATGCGACCAGCACAAGCGCGGCGAGCGGTGCGGCGAAGCCTGCCGCAAGCGTGGCCATGCCGACGAGATCGTCGGGCGCAATCCGGAATCCGGCACGCACGGCCAACGTCGCCAGCACGCCGGCAACGACCACCCACAACAGCGCGAGGAACAGGATGATACGGCGACCCCGCGGGGCCGGCTGGTCCATGATTTCGATTGCGTCGTCAGTCATCGCACCTCTGCAGCGTCATCTCGGGCAGCATCGTCTGGACTATGCCGAACGCCGGAACATGTCGAATAAATGACAGCTCTATCACTCGCGACGGCCGGTTGACAGCGCCGCGGCATTGCCGGTTTCGAGCGCGGTTTCGACTTGCCGCAAGCGGCCCGCCAGCATCATCGCAAACAGGCTGAGTCCGATGAGTTCCCAAAGCCAATAGGTCACCGGCAAACCGATCATGCACGCCGTCCAGATCGCCACGGTGCGGCTGTTGGCGCTGAGGATCGCCATCGTGCGCATCACCGGTGCGGTGGCGGCCAGGTACTGCGGCAGCCGTTGCGGATTTGCCGCCAGCCAGGCGTCGACCGGGCGTTCGCGATTGCCCAGCGTTGATTCGATCTTGTTGTAGCTGCGCTCGATGAAACCGCCGGCGTTCGAGCGCGGCCGCACCGTGAAAATCCCGCGCGACCGCCGGATCCAGCTTTCACGCTCGCCTTCGTAATAGGCCGATTGCAATGCGTGAGCGGCACCCGATGCCAGCGCCAGTGCCAGCGTCACCGGCCAGTTGTCGAAGCTCAGCGCAATCGGCAGCAGCACCATGATGAACGTCGCATAGTCGCAGACACCGTCGAGCAGGCGCCCCAGCGCCGTGACTTTGCCGGTCGCGCGTGCCAACTGGCCATCGAGCCCGTCGCAGATGTGCCAGCCAATCATCAGGATGAAGCCCAGCGTCGCCATCCACGGGTCGCGCCACTGCCAATAGGCAAAACCGGCACCGGCACCGAACGCCAGGCCCATCAGCGAAACGGTATTGGGATGGATGCCCAGCTTGATCGCCGGTGGCAGCAGCGCTGCGGCAATGCGATGGACGAACCAGCGGTTGGTCGGGGTTTCAATCGATGGTGGACGCGCATCCATATTCCCTCCCGGCGGGGTGCCGGTGGACGTGGATTGCTGCAGCGGAGAAAACGCGGAACTCATCAAATCGCGTTAAGCGAGCACAGCCGGTCTTGGCAAGTCGGGTTGGCAGTCTCTATGACAGGCGCGCACAATCCGGCAGCGCGCCGGGGCATGTCGGCAACACCGGCATGGCGCGTCGGGAAAAGTGAGTGGGAGCAGTCATGGCGTTGGTCGCCGTCGTCGTATCGGAAGCCAATGGAGGGACGCCGGCACTCGTGGTCGGCGGCATCAGCACCGTGGCACGCCAATGCCGCGAGGCCCATATTGCCAAGGCCGCGCGCGTTTATGTGCTCACCGATGGCCCCGCCACCGGACTCGAAAACGAAAATGTCACATTGATTGACTCGCCGGCACGACTGGCCAGCGAAATTGCCGCGGATGATGCCGTGCTGGTGTTTGCCGCCGGCCTGATCGCCGACGAACGCATCGTCGCCGCAGTGCGCGCCGCGCCGGTCCCGGCAGTCGCCAGCTGGCCCGCGATGGAGCCGCCGCGCGGCATCGAGCGCATCGATTCGACGCGACTGTCGGCAGGTGTTGCGGTCTATCGCGGCGCCACCGTGCGCGAAGTTGCCGCCGGACTTGGCGACTGGGACCTCGCTTCGACCTTGCTGCGCACGACGCTGGCCGATCCGGCGGTGACGATTGTCGATATCGCGGCGCTCGATACCTATGCGCCGGCGCGCCGCCGGCATGTGCCGTTCATCTGGGCGGTGCCGTCCGACATCACATCGGCACGCCACGCCACCGACATTGTCGTCGAGTCGGCGCAGAAGGGCTGCCTCGATTGGCCGGCGCGCCTGATTCACCCGCCGATCGAGGATGCGCTGGTGCGTCTGCTCGCGCCGACGCCGATCACCCCCAACATGGTGACGGCGTTCGCGTTCGGTCTTGGCATCGCCGCCGGCGTGGCGTTCCTGTTCGGCTGGTTGTGGACGGGGCTGATCATGGTGCTGGTCGTCGGGCCGCTCGACGGTGTCGATGGCAAGCTGGCACGCACGACGCTCAACTATTCGCGCTTCGGCGATCTCGAGCACGTGCTCGACAAGATCTGCGAATATGGCTGGTTCCTGTGCATCGGCAGCTATCTGTCGCGCTCTTACGATGACGCCTGGCCATGGGGCGTCGCGGCGCTGCTCGTGCTGTTCGCGCTCGCCGAAAGCCTGCAGGGCGAGTTCTTCCGGCGCTTCACCGGCAAGCAACTCGACGATTCCGGCAGCTTTGAACGGCGGTTCCGGCTGATCGCGGGCCGTCGCAACACATTTTTTTGGACACTGTTGCCTTTTGGTGTCGCTGGCGCCTGGGGCGCGGGATTCATCACGATGTCAATCTATAGCGCCTTGACATTTTTCGTCATGCAGGCTCGAATGTTCCTCCGCTTGCAGCAATTCGGCAGCGCTCAATCAGCCCTGATCGAAGCCAATTTCGCGCGGACTGCATACAACTTCTTGCCCGCATGGCTCCGCTCGTCTAGGTGAAACATATGTGTAACGCTCCGGCGCGTTGTTGAGCGCCGTGCGAAAGGGATTTGGAATGACCGGAATCAACGTCGCGCTCGTGGGCGTCGGCAATTGCGCAAGCTCACTTGTTCAGGGGCTCTCGCACTACTCGAATGGCGGATCGAATGATGCGCTGGGCCTGATGCACTGGGACCTCGGCGGCTACCGTCCCAAGGACCTGAAAATTGTTGCAGCGTGGGATATTGATCGCCGCAAGGTCGGCACCGATGTCGCCGATGCGATTTTCGCCAAGCCGAACTGCACCACCGTGTTCTGCGACCATGTCGGTCCGACCGGCGTCAAGGTCGAGATGGGCAACATCCTCGACGGTTATTCGGACCACATGGCCGACTATCCCGATGACCGCACCTTCCTGCCGGCCGATATCAAGGCGCCGAGCAAGGATGATGTCGTCAAGCGCCTGATCGAATCGCGCACCGACGTGATGATGAACTACCTGCCCGTCGGCAGCCAGCTCGCCACCGAATTCTACGCCGCCTGCGCGCTCGAAGCGAAGGTCGCGTTCGTCAACAACATCCCGGTGTTCATCGCGTCGAACCCCGAATGGGCGAAGCGTTTCAAGGACGCCAACGTGCCGCTGCTCGGCGACGATATCAAGGCGCAGCTCGGTGCCACGATCGTCCACCGCGTGCTGACCGACCTGTTCGCCAAGCGCGGCGTCAGCCTGGATCGCACCTATCAGCTCAACACCGGCGGCAACACCGACTTCCTCAACATGCTCAACAAGAAGCGCCTCGCGTCGAAGAAGACGTCGAAGACCGAAGCCGTGCAGTCGGTCGCGCAGTTCCGCATGGAAGACGAAAACATCCACGTCGGTCCGTCGGACTATGTCGCATGGCAGAACGACAACAAGGTCTGCTTCCTGCGCATGGAAGGCCGCATGTTCGGCGGCGTGCCGATGAACCTCGAAATGCGTCTGTCGGTCGAAGACAGCCCCAACTCGGCCGGCGTCGCCATCGACATGATCCGTTGCGCCAAAATCGCCAAGGATCGCGGCCTCGGCGGTATCGTCTACGAACCGTCGGCGTTCTTCTGCAAGCACCCGCCGGTGCAGCGCCCCGATGACGTGGCATTTGCCGCGCTCGAAGACTTCATCGCAGGCACCACCAAGCAGTAATTCCGGCAAAGCCGACACGCGAACACACCCATGCAGGCGATCATCCTGGCCGCCGGCATGGGTACGCGTTTGCGCGGCGCTTCGGCGGTCAAGCCGCTGACGCTGCTCGACGGCAAGCCGCTGCTGCTCCACGTGATTGGTCGGTTGGCATCGGCCGGCATCGATGAAGTCGTCGTCGTGCTCGGCTATGAAGCCGACGCTATCGGTGCCGCACTCGACACCGAAACCAGCTGCCGCATCACCCGCGCCTTCAACCCCGATTGGCACAAGCCCAACGGCGTGTCGCTGCTCGCCGCCGCACCGCTGGTCACGAGCGAGGCGCTACTCTGCATGGCCGACCACCTCGTCGAGCCGTCGCTCTACCGCGCGATGATCGCGCACCAGCTCGGCACCGACGCCCTCGCGCTCGGCGTCGACCGCCGCCTCGGCCACCCCTGGGTCGATGAGGACGACGTCACCCGCGTCGCGACACGCGGCACCGGCGCCAACCGGCGCATTGTCGAAATCGGCAAGAACATCCCGCTCTACGACGCCTATGACACCGGCGTCTTCAAGATCACCCCGGCGCTGTTCGACGAACTCCGCCCGGCGCCGCTGCCCAGCCTGTCCGACGGCGTCCGCGCGCTGGCACGCAAGGGCCGCGCCGTCGCCGTCGATTGCACCGCGCACGATTGGCTCGACATCGATGACCCCCGCGCGCTGGCGCTCGCGACGGCTTGGCTCGCAGTACAGGCTTAAGAGCCTCCGGCGGGCAGGGGCTAGCCCCTGCACCCAATTGAAGAGCGCACAATAATTGGGTGCAGGCCTCAGGCCTGCCCGCCGGAGGCCCTTTTTCCATTCTACCCCTCGACGGCGGCGCATTGCGCTCTATGGTGCGCGCAATCGGTAAAAACCAACTTGGGAGAATCGCGTGAAGGCTTTGCAGTGCGTGCAACATGGGTTGCCGGAAACCCTCAAGCTCAATGACATTGCCGTGCCTGAGCCCGGCAAGAACCAGGTGCGCATCAAGGTGCACGCCGCCGGCGTCAATTTCCCCGACGTGCTGATCATCCAGAACCTGTACCAGTTCAAGCCGCCGTTGCCGTTCTCGCCGGGTGGCGAGGCCGCCGGCGTCGTCGATGCGGTGGGCGAGGGGATTACCGACCTCAAGGTCGGCGACCGCGTCATCGCGATGATCGGCAACGGCGCGATGGCCGAATATCTGATCGCCAACCGCCCGCAGGTCATTCCGATGGCCGATGACATGCCGTTCGATGTCGCGAGCGGCTTCACCATGACCTATGGCACCTCGCACCATGCCTTGAAGCAGCGCGCCAACCTCCAGCCGGGTGAAACCGTGCTGGTGCTCGGCGCCTCGGGCGGCGTGACCAACGTTTACGTTTATGTAGGAGCCTTTGCAGGACCCCCAAACGAAGGCGTCTCGGCGGCCCGGACGACGACAGCGGGTATGCCCTCAGGCTCTTCGTCCTCCTCGATGCCGTCCCCGCCGTCCTCGTCGGCCCCTCCGTCCCCGCCCGCCGCCGTCGCGGGCTTGATGCCGGTCGTCCGCCCGAGCATCGCCGCCGTGCGCCGCAACAGGTTCTTGATCCGCGCCAGCAATTCCGGGTCCTTGATCGGCCACCGGCTGCCGATCGACCACAGCAGGTGCGCCAGCCCGACCGTCAGCAGGATGACGAAGACGATGGAGGCGATGATCATGTTCATGAGCGGAAAATCCGGGGCTCCAGCGTCTCGTGACGCATCTGGGCGATATCCGCGGCGTAGGCGATGCCGCCGATATCGGCGGGATCAGGACCGATGACACGGACCGCCTGGGTCTCGATCAGTTCCTTGAAGTTGTGGCGCAGGTAGATCTGCTCGCCGGTATGGATCGGCGTCGAGGTCGAGGTGGTGAGCTCGCGATAGGCCTGCGGGTTCACCCACGGCACGTAGTCGCCGGTCAGCATGTCCTCGAGCCACATGATGTTATAGGGCTCGACCGCCCGGGCGAACTTGATCGCGTCGTTGAGGAACCAGCCCGGGCCGCAATCGAGCGCGAGGCTCACCTTGTCGCCCAGCGCTTCCTTCATCGCGATCACGCAGTCGAGCATGTAGTTGA
>CALDHQ010000172.1 GCA_937894055.1 uncultured Polymorphobacter sp. | reverse complement strand
GTGGCGCGCGGTGTAGCCGACATTGTCGAGGTCGTTGTGCTTGCCGCCAGCACGCACGCACTTCTGCGACGAGGTCGCGGTGACATAGGGGCGCGTTTCGAGGCCGGTGAAGACGTTCTTGAACGGCACCATGCCGGCGTTGACGAACATCAATGTCGGGTCGTTCTGCGGCACCAGCGGCGCCGAAGCGACGATCTTGTGACCGGTGCTGCCGAAATATTCGAGAAACGACCGGCGGATCTCATTGGTGGACGTCACTCGAAAAACTCCCGTTTGCTGCAACGCACGCAGCCTTGCCCGTTGATGCACTTAGACTAAAACGCGCTGGATTGAACCCTTGACGGTGGAAGAGCCTCCGGCGGGCAGGCCTGAGGCCTGCACCCATGAGTCTGGGAATGGGCATCAAATCCATCGCTGGATGTGATGCACTGGCCCAAAACAATTGGGTGCAGGCCTCAGGCCTGCCCGCCGGAGGCCCTTGAACATTCAAGGAATCTAAACCAGCTTTCCCCGTATCTAGGCGTTCGCGGCCAAGGTGAAAAGACCGGCGCCTGCAAGTCAATCGCGCCAAAGCCAAAGGCCCGCCGGTTTCCCGACGGGCCTGAGGCATTTTGATGCGACGAACGCGTGTCTTATTCGGCGTCGTCGGTATCGTCTTCGCTGCTCGGACCGACGAGCAGAGCTTCCGAAATGCCCGTCGCATTGTCGCGAATGGCCTTTTCGATGCGGGCGCAGACATCGGGGTTGTCGCGCAGATACTTCTTCGAATTTTCGCGGCCCTGGCCGATGCGGATCGAATCGAACGAGAACCAGGCGCCCGACTTTTCGACAACGCCGGCCTTGGCGCCGAGGTCGAGGATTTCGCCGATCTTCGAGATGCCTTCGCCGTACATGATGTCGAATTCGACCTGCTTGAACGGCGGTGCGACCTTGTTCTTGACGACCTTGACGCGTGTGGTGTTGCCGACGACGTCGTCGCGGTCCTTGATCTGGCCGGTGCGGCGGATGTCGAGGCGGACGCTGGCGTAGAACTTTAGCGCGTTGCCGCCGGTCGTGGTTTCGGGGTTGCCGTACATCACGCCGATCTTCATGCGCAGCTGGTTGATGAAGATGACGATGCAGCGCGACCGCGAGATGCTGCCGGTCAGCTTGCGCAGCGACTGGCTCATCAACCGCGCCTGCAGGCCGACATGGCTGTCGCCCATTTCGCCTTCGATTTCGGCGCGCGGCACCAGCGCTGCCACCGAATCGACCACCAGCACGTCGATGGCGTTCGAGCGCACCAGCGTGTCGACGATTTCGAGCGCCTGCTCGCCGGTGTCGGGCTGCGAGACGATCAGCTCGTCGATGTTGACGCCGAGCTTCTTGGCATAGGCGGGGTCGAGCGCATGTTCGGCATCGACGAACGCTGCGGTGCCGCCGGCCTTTTGCGCTTCGGCAATGACATGCAGCGCCAGCGTGGTCTTGCCCGAGCTTTCGGGGCCGTAGATTTCGACGACGCGGCCGCGCGGCAGGCCACCGATGCCCAGCGCGATATCGAGGCCGAGCGAGCCGCTCGAAATCGCCTCGACTTCCATCGCCTCGCGCGAGCCGAGTTTCATCACCGAGCCCTTGCCGAATGCCCGGTCGATCTGTGCCAGCGCTGCTTCGAGCGCCTTCGCCTTGTCCATGTCACCGCTCACAATTTTGAGTGCTGCTGCCATCGTTCTGCTCCATCCCTAACCGGTTGCCCGGTGCCATACAACGACCCTAATGAGGGATAGGAGTACCCTATTTGTTCCAGTAGAACAAGTAGCGAACGAATGGCGGCCGAATTTTAATTTAAGACAATGAAATCAGATTTTTAGAGACGGAAATGCGGCGTGGACGACCGCCAGCAGCTCCGAAGACGCGAACGGCTTGGCGAGAAAGTGCATGCCGTATTCGCCGGCAGCCGCGCGTTGCGGCGGCTCGGCATATCCCGACATCAAAATCGTCCGCAGCGTCGGGTAGCGCTCCTGCGCCGCATGCACCAGCTGCACGCCGTCCATGCCGGGCATGACGAGGTCGGTAATCAGCAGATCGAAGTCGCCATTGGTGTCCTGCAGCATGTCGAGCGCATCGGCGGCATCGCCGACGCTGGTGACGTCGAGCCCCATGCGCTGCAGCGATCGTTCGACAACGAGGCGGACGGCGCGCTCGTCCTCGACAAGTAGCACCCGACCGCGCAGCGTCGCCGACGCTGCCGCCGGCCCGGCAACACCGGCATCGGCGATCGCGCCCGAGCCGTCGGCCGGCAGATAGACGCTGAACCGCGTGCCGCCTTCGGCTCGCGGGTGCATGAAGATGAAGCCCTCGCTCTGCTTGACGATGCCATAGACCGACGCGAGCCCGAGGCCGGTGCCGTGCCCCAGCGGCTTGGTGGTGAAGAACGGTTCGAAGATGCGCGAGGCGATCTCGGGCGCGATCCCGGTGCCGGTATCGTTCACGGAAAGCTCGACAAAACCGATGGCCGGCATGATCGGCTGGTTGAGGCTGGCCACCGCATCGGGCGTGATCAAGCGCGTCGCCACGCTCAACCGGCCGCCGTCGAGCATGGCGTCGCGGGCATTGACGGCGAGGTTGACGACAACCTGTTCGAGCTGCCCGGGGTCGGCGCGGACGCGGCCCGCCGCATGCGAATAGGTATATTCGAGTTCGATCGCCGGCCCCAGCAAGCGTTGCAGCAGCGGCCGCAGCGGATCGAGCACATCGCGCAGGTCGAGCAGGCGCGGCTGAAGCGTCTGCTGGCGCGCGAACGCCAGCAGCTGGCGCACCAGTGCGGCGGCGCGATTGGCGTTGATGCGGATCTGGTCGATGTCGTCGAAATCGGTGTCGCCGGGCAGGTGCCGCGTCAGCAACTGGTCGCACAGCCCGAGTACCGCGGTCAGCACGTTGTTGAAATCGTGCGCGACGCCGCCGGCGAGCTGGCCGACGGCCTGCATCTTGGTGACCTGCGCCACCTTGGCCTCGAGCCGCAGCTGTTCGCGAATGTCGCGCACGCCGATGAGCAGCTCGCTGCCCGCCATTGATGCGGCCGGCGGCGAATGCGCCATCATCAGCGTGACGCGCTCGTCGGCATGGTTGGCCAAGCGGACGCGTAACTCGCTGGTGCCGGCTTGGCTCGCCCGGGCGCTGGCCATCGCCGCCACGAAGCCGGCACGATCCTCGGCAATCAGCAGCTGCGCCGGATCCTGGCCGCTCGGGTCGCCCTCGATGCCAAAGCTGGCGATAAAGGCGCTGTTGCAGAACAGGAAGCGGCCCTGCGGGTCGAGCAGCGCGAGGCCGCACGGCAGCGCCTCGACCATCGCCGATATGCGGACCGGCATGCCCAGCACATCGGGCAGCCGGTCAACCATATCGCTGTTCGGTCCAGGGGTCGCCTTCGTTGTGATAGCCGCGGACTTCCCAGAAGCCGGGCTTGTCGGCGCCGGTGAATTCGATACGTTTGAGCCACTTCGCCGATTTCCACAGATAGTAGCGCGGGATGATCAGCCGCACCGGCCCGCCGTGTTCGCGGCTGAGCGGCACGCCGTCATGGCTGTGCGCGAGCAGGCAATCGGCTTCGGAGAAATGATCGAGGCGGACGTTGGTGGTGTAGCCGTCATAGCCGTGGAGAATGACATGGCGGGCATCGGGCTTCGGCTGCACGACCGACAACAGATGCGTCACCGAAACGCCGGTCCAGCGATTGTCGTAGCGCGACCATTGGGTGACACAGTGGACGTCGGAGACATCCTCGAATTCTGGTTGTGCGGCGAAGGCGTCCCAGTCCCACGCGACGGGGTTTTCGACCAGCCCGTCGACCTTGAGCTTCCACGCGCTGCGCGGCACGTCGGGCTGGATGCCGAGATCGAGCACCGGCCAGTTCGTCACCAGCCGCTGCCCCGGCGGCAGGCGGTCGATTTCGGGGTCGCCGTGCTTGCCGGTCAGCAGTCGACCGGCGCGCGCCCACGCCTGTTTGGTGGCGACCAGCTTGTCGCGTACGCCGTCGTTCATGCCGATGCCCCCTGGCCTGCGGCCAATGCCGTGATCCGGCGCGCCTGCGCCCGCCGCATCCAGCGGCGGCCGACACGCCAGCGCCAGCCGAGCTGCACGGCAAAATAACCGGCGAGCGAGGCAATCGTCGCCATCGTCAGCAAGCCCAGTGCGGTGGGCAGCGACGCCGTCGCCAGCCAGTTGAACGCGGTTTCGAGCCACGCCATCGGCTGGCTCATATCGACGAGCGGGTTGGCGCGTTCGGCGACGATGACCAGCGACCCGATGCGGTAGGCGCTGTAGAGCACAATCGGCGTGGTGAACGGATTGGTGATGAAAGTGGCCAACACCGCGACCGGCAGGTTGGCGCGCGCGATGACCGACAGCAGTGCAGCAAACGGCGACTGCACCAGCGGAATCATGATGCCGACAAACAGCCCGAGCGCAAGGCCGCGCGCCACACCGCGACGGTTCCAGCGCCACAGCACCGGCGCGCCGAGATAGTGCGCGAACGGCCGCGACCACGACTGCGTCAGCAGCGCGTCACGCGTCGGCAGCTTGGGTAATCGCAGTCCGGGCCAGGCCATTGGGTTCCTCGTCGAGGCGTAAGGCTTGATATAGGTGCGGCCCGCCCGTTGCGGAACCCCCCTGCGGGGACTGCGACATCACGGGAAGCGCCAAAACAATTGGGGGCCGCCCTTGCGGACGACCCCCAACAGTCTTTCGTTCGAACCGAACGAGCGATCTGCAAGCCTTATTGCGGCGTGCAGGGTCCGCTCGAAGTCGGCGCCGGTGCACCACCGAAGGTGATTTCGACGCGACGGTTCTGCGGTTCGCGGACATTGTCGGCCGTCTGAACGAGGAGCTGGTTCTGACCAACACCCGTTGCAGTTGCGGCGCTGTCGGGAATGCCCTTGCCGACCATATAGGCCTTCACCGCGTCGGCACGACGCTGCGAGAGACCCATGTTGTAGTCAGCCGAACCCGAGGTGTCGGTGTGACCCACCAGCGCAACGCTGGTCTGGCCGGTCGTCTGGTACTGCTCGACAGCCTTGTCGAGGATCGCAGCCGCATCCGGCGTGATCACCGACTTATCCCAGTCGAAGAAGACGAGGAACGGTCCGGGGGTCACAGCAGCCGGCGGGCACGGCGGCAGCGGAGCTGGCGGCGGCGGCGGCGGCGGCGGAGGGGGCGGCGGCGGCGGCGGCGGCGCATACTGGCCGAAGCGGATACCGACACCGGCCAGGACCTGGTTGCCTACCATGCCCTGATAGTAGTTGCTGTAGCGGTATTCGACCTTACCGTAGACCATTTCGCCGAAGCCCTGTTCAAGGCCGGCCGAAACGCGGTAGCCTTGGACATTGTCCGAAATGTCGTAAACGATCAGCGAGCGGCCCGGCGTGTAATAGGCCGTCGTGTCAGCTTCGGCATAACCACCGGCGACGTAGAACATCGTCGAGTTGCCAAGCTTGTAGCCGACGCGGGCGTTGATCGACCAGGTGGCGTTGAGGTCGGCACCGAACTGGCTGCCGAGGAGGCCGGAGTAGTTTTCGCCGACCGAGCTCCAGTCGTAGTTGCCGTAGACGCCGATCAACCACTTGTCGTTGAGACGGAAGTCGTAACCGGCTTCGACACCGTAGAGCCAGCCGCTGAACGAGTCGTCGAGACCGGCGTTCTGCAGGCCCCAATAGCCGTAGTCGACCTTGAACTGGTCCCAGCCGGCCTGGCCTTCGATGCGGAATCCGTTGAATTCATAGCTGCTTGCCGGGACCGCAAACAGCATTGCCGCTGCGGCCGCAAGCAAGACAGACTTCCTGGAAGTCATCTTCATGGGTATCCCCGTTGTTTGTGCCACATGGGCGGGAAGGTACGCAAAACGCTACACTACACACGTCTGACACTGGAACAGCCCGATGCGGGGAGCCCGCCGTTACCATATGTACACACTATGAATAACCCATACGGCGCTAAGTGTCGAGGCTTCAATATGAAAAGATTGGCAGCCGCCGTCGGACATTAACGAAGTGTTGCGCCAAAGACACGGTACAATTGTCAGCCGCGATCGCGCAGCAGCCGCCCGGCCTCGCGTTTCCAGTCACGCGCCTTTTCGGTTTCGCGCTTGTCATGCAGTTTCTTACCCTTGCCCAGCGCGAGTTCGACCTTAGCGCGGCCGCGGTCGTTGAAATAGATCATCAGCGGCACCAGCGTCATGCCCTGCCGCGTCACTGCCGCGTGGAATTTCTCGATCTGGCGCCCGTGCAGCAGCAGCTTGCGCGGCCGCTTGGGCTCATGGTTGAAGCGGTTGCCCTGCTTGTATTCGGGGATGTTGGCGTTGACCAACCACATCTGCCCGTCCTTGAGCTCGGCATAGGATTCGGCAATCGAGCCCTCGCCGCCGCGCAGCGCCTTGACCTCGGTGCCGGCCAGCGCGATGCCCGCCTCGACAACATCCTCGATGTAATATTCGTAGCGCGCGCGCCGGTTCTCGGCGACGATCTTGGCCTTGATGCCGGTGTTGACTTCGTTGCGCGCCACTAGGCAATCCCGGCGTGCGCCAGCGCGGCGTCGACCGCAGCGCGCGACGGGGCGCCGGCGGGCGTCATCGGCAGGCGCAGTTCCTCGCGCATCCGGCCGACCTTCGCCAGCGCATACTTCACCGGCCCCGGGCTGGCATCGCTGAACAGCGCCGCGTGCAGCGGGAACAACTTGTCCTGTAGCACCAGCGCTGCGGCATAGTCGCCGCGCTTGCAGGCGGCCTGGAACGCCGCGCACAGCGCCGGCGCGATGTTCGCGGTCACCGAAATGCAGCCATGGCCGCCCATCGCCATGAACCCCAAGGTCATGTCGTCATTGCCCGACAGCTGGACGAAATCCGGCCCGCAGGCGGCGCGCTGCGCCGATACGCGCGCGATGTTGCCCGTCGCGTCCTTGACGCCGACGATGCTCGGCAATTCCGCCAGCCGCGCCATCGTCTCGACGCTCATCTCGACCACCGAGCGGCCGGGGATGTTGTAGATCAGGATCGGCAGCGAAGATGCCTTGGTCAGCGCTTCGAAATGCGCATAGAGGCCGGCCTGGTTGGGCTTGTTGTAATAGGGGCAGACGACCAGCGCCGCGGTGGCGCCGACCTTTTCGGCATGGCGCATGTGCAGCGCCGCCGTGGCGGTATCGTTCGACCCGCAGCCGGCGATGACCGGCACGCGGCCTGCAGCGGCGCGCACCGTCACCGCGATGACTTCATTGTGTTCGTCAATGGTCATCGTCGCCGATTCGCCGGTGGTGCCGCACGGAACCAATGCGCTCGAACCTTGTTCGATCTGCCAGTCGACGAATTTCTCGAACGCGCCGAAATCGACCGCGCCGTCCTTGAAAGGCGTCACCAGCGCCGGAATCGAACCATCAAACATCTTTATCTTCCTGCCATCCGACTTGCCCTTGGTGGCTGCACTTGCCACAACCGGTGCAAGCCGCCGTTACGCGAAAAGTGATATGAAGCCTAATTTCCGCTTGTCCAGCACTCTCGTCGCCGCAACGCTGCTGCTCGCCGTGGCCGGTGGCGCATTGGCCGCAACCGACGCGCTGCAACGCAGCTATTATTCGGCCAAGCTCGCCGACAACGCCCGCGACCGCTTCAGCACCGAACCGCTCGACCCGATGATGAGCCGCCCGTCGGACCCGACGCTCGACGCCGTCGTGCAATGGGACCGGCTGCGCCGCGACGCCTATGACGCGCCGCTGTCCGAATATACCGCGTTCCTGAAGGCCCATCCAGGCTGGCCGGCGAACAGCACGATCCGCCGCCACGCCGAACGCAGCATCACCGCCGCGACGCCGGCCGCCGACCGGCTGGCATTCTTCAGCGCCAACCCGCCGGTTTCCGCCGTCGGCAAGCTGCGCCTC
>CALDHQ010000171.1 GCA_937894055.1 uncultured Polymorphobacter sp. | reverse complement strand
CATGGTGTTGGTCTGGCCGCGGATGTGGCCCGAGACCACGCTGACCGCGCCGAACTCGCCCATCGCCCGGGCATTGCACAGCAGCACGCCGTAGAGCAGCGCCCACTTGATGTTCGGCAGGGTCACCCGGGTGAAGGTCTGCCAGCCGGTGGCGCCGAGGCTCAGGGCCGCCTGCTCGTCCTCGGTGCCCTGCTCCTGCATCAGCGGAATCAGCTCGCGGGCGATGAACGGGAAGGTCACGAATACCGTAGCCAGCACGATGCCCGGGGTGGCGAACAGCACCTTGCCCAGATGATCGCCGAACCAGGGCTGGGCCCAGCCGTGGCTGCCGAAGATCAGCACGAAGATCAGGCCGGCGACCACCGGCGACACCGAGAACGGCAGGTCGATCAAGGTGATCAGGAACTGCTTGCCACGGAACTCGAACTTGGTGATCGCCCAGGCGGCACTCAGGCCGAACACCAGATTCAGCGGCACTGCGATCGCCGCGGCGATGAAGGTCAGCTTGATCGCCGCCAGGGTTTCCGGATCGCCGAAGGCCGCGAAGTAGGCACCGGCGCCCTTGCGCAGCGCTTCGACGAACACCGACAGCAGTGGCAGCAGCAGGAACAGCGACAGGAAGCCGAGGGCCGCGCCGACCAGCAGCCAGCGCACCAGACGCGGTTCGTTGATGACCGAGTTGGTCTGCTTGAGGGGTTCGAATGGAAGAAAAGCGGCGTCTTTGACTGCGTGATTCATGACCTGCTTCCCGAGACCAGCCCTAGTTGGGTGAACTGCCGCCTGGCATCCCTGCCGCGATGACGCGTGATCACCGACCGCCGGCCCAGCCATCCATGGCTGGGCGTTCGACGACGTAGCGAGCCGTGCTCGCTAAACACGACGTCTCACCCACGCCTGTAACAAATTGATGGTCAGCAGCAGCACGAACGACAGCACCAGCATCGTCGCCGCAACGGCCGTCGCGCCCTGGTAGTCGAACTCTTCGAGCTTGATGATGATCAGCAGCGGCGCGATCTCCGAGATCATCGGAAAGTTGCCGGCGATGAAGATCACCGAGCCGTATTCGCCGACCGCGCGCGCGAACGCCAGCGCGAACCCCGTCGCCAGTGCCGGCAGGATCGCCGGCCAGATGACGCGCGCGAAGGTTTGCCAGCGCCCGGCGCCGAGGCTGGCGGCGACTTCCTCGACTTCGGGGCCGAGGTCGGCAAGCACCGGCTCGACAGTGCGGACCACGAACGGCAGCCCGATGAAGGTCAGCGCCACCACCACGCCGAGCGGCTGGAACGCCACCTTGATGCCGTGCGGGGCGAGCATTGAACCAATCCAGCCATTGGGCGCATAAAGCGCGGTCAGCGCGATGCCGGCGACCGCGGTGGGCAGCGCGAACGGCAGGTCGACCAGCGCATTGACGAGGCGCTTGCCGGGAAATTCGTAGCGCACCAGCACCCAGGCGACAATCAGGCCGAACACGGCATTGATCGACGCGGCGATGGCAGCGGCGCCAAAGCTCAGGCGGTAGGCATAGAGCGCGCGCTTGGACAGCGCGACTTCGGCAAAGGCTTCGAACCCCATGCCGGCGGATTTGATGAACACCGCCGACAGTGGGATGAGCACGATGACGCACAGGTAGAAGACGGTAAAGCCCATGGTCAGCCCGAATCCGGGCATGATCGAGCGTTCGACCATGCCGCGCGGCGCGCGCGCGGGTGCTGCCTGAAGCGCCACGGCTGTCAATGTTTGCCCCTAATTGCCACGCGCACCGGCCTCGGCCGGGCGCAGCACGAACATTGAACCTCGGCGCATTGCAGCCCTTCCGAATCGGCACCCCATGGCGGCGAACCTAACCCCAGCGAGTTGCTGGGCAATAGCGAAATGCTTGCCCGGCCCCAAGCCTGGGTTTGCCGTGTCAATATCCCGAGCCGTTCAGGCGGCTTCGCGTTGTTCCAGAATGTCGGCGAGCGTCTTGCTGTCGAGGATGCTGGCGGTCGATTCGCGCACCGTCAGCATGACCTTGCGGATCGCGCAGGTGGCTTCGTCGAAACAGTCGGCGCACGGCTGGTAGGCCGTCACGCTGACGCACGGCACCAGCGCCAGCGGGCCTTCGATAAGCCGGATGATTTCGCCGAAGCTGATCTTCTGCGGTGCGCGCGCCAGCCGGTAGCCGCCCAGCTTGCCGCGGTAGCTTTCGACCAGCCCGCCGTTGCGGAGTTCGAGCAAGATGGCTTCGAGAAACTTGCGCGGCAGCTTCTGGTCGGCGGCAATCGTGCTGATCGGCACCGGTGCGACGCTGTCGGCGCGGGCCAGAAAGATCAGCGCGCGCAGCGCATAGCGGGAACGTTGGGTCAACATGATACGCCCGCGTATTGCACCGGCAGCGCGCTCAAAACAACCCCTTCCTACCACGTAGGCGATTGACTTGCGCGCCCATGCTGTCAAGCTTTCGGCAGGGGGAAATTCATGGACGAAACTGTTGCCACGACGCGCGGCGTACGACCGCCGGCGTTTGCCCTGCTCTATATGGCATGGGGGCTGTGCAGCGGCTTTCTGACCATCGCGCTGGGGTATGAACTGGCGCAGGCTGGCGTCAGCGTCGCGGCGATTGCCGGGCTGGTCGGGCTGTTCCTGTTCCCGCAATCGGCCAAGCTGCTGATCGGCCCGGTCATCGATGTCAGCCTGACCGTCAAGCGCTGGTACTGGCTGGCGACCTTCGCGACACTGGCGGGGCTCGCCGGCATTGCCTTCACGCCGCTGGTGCCGGCGTCGATGCCGCTGCTGTCGGCGCTCAGCCTGCTGCTCGGCATCGCCAATGTCTCGGCCAATGATGGCGCGGCGGTTCTGGCAGAAGGGCAGGCCGGCTCGGTCGCCGCGTGGACCACGGAACGAAGAGCGGGACGACCAAACTCTCTGGACGCAATACTTACACGGGAGCCACCAAGGTGGAAATGGGGCTCATGGAAGTCATGGGCTCGCTTTACAACAATGAACCTGCGCAGTGGACCCCTGCAAACATTACGGTGAACGGTGCGGCAGGTGAACTGCGACTGCATGTCGGCGGTCCGGATGCATTCACGGCAGCGCAGGCTGGAACCATGCTGAAAAGTCTCACCACAAACATCAACCAAAATGGCTTGTTAGCT
>CALDHQ010000170.1 GCA_937894055.1 uncultured Polymorphobacter sp. | reverse complement strand
GAGTTGCCTAGCAGTGCGGCAACACAGAAATAGAGAAGCGAACGAATACTCATAGCCATCTGATCTGCCGGAAAACGTCACGGCTGGCAACAACTTCGTGCAGGGTATCTACGTAGCGGTTGTCATCTGGGTATGGAGGAGAGGCCGCTACTCGTAGCTGAAGGTGGCGGTCATGGTGCTATCGGTATCGCTTATGACTCGCAGCCAATAGGCTCCGAAGGCGGCGGGGAACTTGTATTCGGTAGGTTTCCCGGGCGTTACTTCCAGCGTGGTCACGGTCGACCAATCGCCACCGCAGGTGAAATCAGCTTCCACCCGCACCTTGGCACTCTTACTGCCCGTGAGGGTGAGCCGCTTTTGATCGTAGCCAGTGGCTAAATAAGCATCGCTGGGTGCATTTGCCGCCACGGTGGTGTCATGCCACGGTCCGCCCTGGCCGCGGGGTTTGCCGAATTGCCAGACGTCATCGACCGCGCCGACCCAGAGGGCACATTGGTGGTCGGTGCTGCGGATGATGTGATCGGTGGCTGGGGCATTTGGCAGGACGCCGCTGAAGACGAGCAGGCCGCGGTAGCTGGCGAAATCGTGAATGCGGCGGCCGTGGGTGCTGAGGGGCCGGATTTTGGCGAAGCCACCGGCATTGCTGGCGGGCAGTTCGTAAAAGGTGCCGGCGGCGTTGAAGAGATTGCGCTCGGTGGCGACTTCGCGACACACACGCAGCTCGCCGGCGTTCGTGGCGGCGTCGTAGGCCTTGGAAGCACGCGGCAGACGCCAGCGAGCAATGAGCCCGCGCCGCCGTTTCACGATGGCTCCGACCGGCGCCGCTCAATACCCCGCCGCCTGCCCGTCTTTGCGGCTCTCGGAGGCCCCGCGATATGTGCCGTTGACCGCGTCGCGCTGCGCCACGGCGACATGCCGCGAAAGGCTCCCACTGTCGCCAAGCGTGCCGGTGAACCCATCGCACCCGAAACCAGCGCAACGCTGCGCGACATTGCCGACCCCGAACTGCGCGACGCGCTGCAATCGCTGGCGATCGCGCTGGGATCCACCAAAGGGCCGCCCATCATCCGCTAGGCGATTATTCGCTAAAGCAGCATCGTTGCCGTTGCACATCGGGGGCACGCAGTGGCACAAGGCGGAATCAAGTTTGTTTGTGGAGAATTGACTCATGGCTACTGCTGGCGGCGCCAATTTGCGCAAGACGCTGACGCTCGTTGCGGTGCTGGCGCTTGCCGCCTGCGACAATAGCGCTTCGGATGCTGCGACCGGCGCCAAGACCAAGGCCGCCGCACCCGCTGGTGCCAGCGCAACCAAGGACTGGACGACGGTTGTTGCGGCGACGCCCGAAGGCGGCTTCCGCATGGGCAACCCCAATGCGCCGGTCAAGCTGCTCGAATTCGCCTCGATGACCTGCCCGCACTGCAAGGACTTCCACGAGGAAGCCATGCCGACGATCAAGGCCAAGTACATCGCGACCGGCAAGATCAGCTATGAATATCGCAGCTTCGTGCTCAACGGCCCCGACTTCGCCGCCTCGATGCTGGCACGCTGCCAGGGCCCCGAAGTGTTCTTCAACCTGCTCAATGCCTTCTACGCCAACCAGTCGGTGTGGACCGAGCCGTTCACCAAGCTGACCGACGCCGATTCGAAGCGGCTGGCAGCGCTGCCGCAGGACCAGCAGATTGCCGCGCTGGCGGTCACCGGCGGGCTCGACGGCTTCATGCGCACCCGCGGCATGCCGCGCGCCAAGTTCGACCAGTGCCTGACCAACAAGGCGGCGTTCGACCAGCTGACGCGCATCCGCACCGATGCGGTCGAAAAGTACAAGCTGACCGGCACGCCGACCTTCGTCATCAACGGCGAGACGCAGGCCGACACCTACAACTGGGCGACGCTGCAGCCGAAGTTGCAGGCGGCGGTCAAGTAAGCCGCGCGGGAGCCGGGGGGCAGTGCACTTCAGACGACTTCGCCTCGCCGGCTTCAAGTCGTTTGTCGAGCCGACCGAACTGCGCATCGAACCCGGCCTGACCGGCGTCGTCGGCCCCAACGGCTGCGGTAAATCCAACCTGCTCGAAGCGATTCGCTGGGTCATGGGCGAAGGCTCGGCGAAGTCGTTGCGCGGCGGCGGCATGGAAGACGTCATCTTCGCCGGCACCGCGATGCGGCCGAGCCGCGAATTCGCCGATGTGACGCTGGTGCTCGACAATGAAGACCGCGGCGCACCGGCCGGTTTCAACGACAGCGACACCATCGAGGTCCAGCGCCGCATCGAACGCGGGCTGGGATCGGCCTACCGGCTCAACGGCCGCGACGTGCGCCAGCGCGACGTCCAGCTGCTGTTTGCCGACGCCGCGACCGGCGCACATTCGCCCGCACTGGCCAGCCAGGGCCGCATCGGCGCAATCATCGCCGCGAAGCCCGTCGAGCGCCGCCAGTTGCTCGAAGAAGCCGCAGGCATTTCGGGGCTGCACGTCCGCCGCCGCGAGGCCGAAATCCGGCTGCGCGCCGCCGACGCCAATCTGCAGCGCCTCGATGACGTGCTGCGCGGACTTGAGGCGCAGGCGGCGACCTTGCGGCGTCAGGCGCGGCAGGCCGAACGCTACCGGCAATTGTCGGACCGTATTCAAGTCGTCGAGGCGCAACTGCTGTTCGCGCGCTGGCGTGCCGCCGCCGATGCGGCGGTCGCAGCGCGCCAAGCTGCGGCGGCGCTCGAAGCGCAAGTCACCGAGGCGACGCGCACCACGGCGCGGCTGACGACGGTGCAGGCCGAAGCCGCCGCCGCGCTGCCGCAACTGCGCGAGGCCGAGGCTGCTGCTGCCGCCGCATGGCAGGCGCAGGTGCAGGCCGGCAATGCCGCCAACGCCGAACTGCTGCAGGTCGAACGCCGCCAGCGCGAACTCACTGCCGCCACCGATCAAATCCGCCGCGACCTTGAACGCGAGCAAACGCTGGCCGCCGATGCCGGCGCCGCCAGCCAGCGCCTCGATGACGAATCGGCGACGCTGCAGCAGCGGCTGGCCGACGCGCAGGCGCTGCTGCCAGAATTGAGCGCGGCGGTTGCGGCGGCAGAGGCCGATGCGACGTTGCGCGAAACCGAACTGGCCGCTGCTATCGAGGCGCACGCGCGTGCTGCGGCGCAGTCGCGCGCGGCGCTGACCGCGGTCGAAAGCGTGCGCAACCGGCTGCTGCGCACCGAATCGGAAGCGACGCGCGTGGCGCTCGAACTCGATGCCGCGCTCGAAAACAGCGGCGGCGGCGCCGATGTGCAGGCCGCGACAGAAGCTGTCGAAGCTGCCGTCGCGCAACTTGAGGCGGCAAACGCTGCCGTCGCCGCATCGGGCGTGCAGCGGCGTGAGGCCGAGGGCGGACGCGAGGCGCTGCAATCGGCGTGGCTGACGGCGCGTGGCGCGCTCGCCGGGCTGACGTCGGAGCGCGCGGCGCTCGAACGCCAGCTCGCATCGCTCAAGGACAGCGCCCGCGCGCCAATCGCCGATTCGATTACCGTCGGGGCGGGCTATGAAGCCGCACTCGCCGCCGCGCTGGGTGACGATCTGTCGGCGCCCGATGGCAAGCAGGACGCCGGGCGCTTCTGGGAACTCGCGGCGGGCTCTACCGACCCGGCACTGCCCGCGGGCGCCGAGCCGCTCGCCAACCACGTCAAGGCGCCGGCGGTACTGCAGCGCCGGTTGGCGCAGGTCGGTGTCGTAGATGATGCGGCCAGCCTAATCGGCCAACTCAAACCCGGCCAACGGCTGGTGACCAAAGCGGGTTGGTTGTGGCGCTGGGACGGGTTCCGGGCGTTTGGCGGGCAGGGGCAGGCGGCGGCCGAGCGCTTTGTCGCGCGCAACCGCCTCGCCGAACTGCTCGTCGAGATCGAACGGGGCACCGCCGACGAAGCCGCTGCCGCTGCCGCGCGCGAAGCCGGTGCCAAGGCACTCGCCGATAGCGTCGCCGCCGAGGAAGCCGCCCGCAGCACGCGCGACCAGGCCGACCGCACGCTCGCCGCTGCCCGCACCACGCTGGCGCGTACCGAATCCGAACACCAGCGCCGCGAAGCCAATGTCGGCGCGCTGCGTTCGGCAGTCGCGCGGCTGCGCGCCGAAGCGGAAAGTGACCGCGCCGAACTGACCGCCGCCAGCGCCGCCGCCGAACTGGCGGTCGATCTGGCAGGCCTCGCCGATACCGCGACCAAGGCACGTGCTGCCGCCGAAACCGCGCGCGCCGCGCTGGCCGCCTCGCGCGCCCGGCAGGCCGTCGTCACGCGCGACGTCGAAGGCGATCGCTCGCGCCTCA
>CALDHQ010000169.1 GCA_937894055.1 uncultured Polymorphobacter sp. | reverse complement strand
GGCGGAGACCCATGCCGCACACACTGGCCAACAGCTGCGCATGGAATCGGTCGGTGGCGTGGACGCTGCCAAACGCGTGCTGGCGGGCGAGGCTTTTGACGTGGTGTTCCTCGCCACCGACGCCATCGAAGAACTCGAGCGCGTTTACAAACTTGGCAACGACGCCACACCGGAAGGCTCACCCGCGCTCGACGAAGCCCGCCGCGAGCTCGTCGCCCTCCAAAACGGCGACCCCGCCAACGTCGCGCTCTGGAAGAAATTCTCCGAAGTCAGCCTCGCCGCTTTCCAACAGATCTACGACCGCCTCGGCATCACCTTCGACTACAACCTCGGCGAGTCGTTCTACAACGACAAGGTCGCCCGCGTTTACACCGAGCTCACCACCACCAATCCGCCCATTGCCGAAGACAGCAACGGCGCCCTCGTGGTTTTCCACGACGAACACCCGCGTTTCTCGCGCCACACCGAACGCCCCAATCCTTTCATGGTGCGCAAGGCCGACGGCGCCAGCGGTTACGCCTCCACCGATCTCGCGACCGCGCTCTACCGCACCGAGCACTTTCAAGCCGACGGCATCGTCGTCGTCACCGATTTCCGCCGGCACCATGAACTCGTGGGAAAAACTTCCGCCCATCACGCCGGTGTCCGCCTCGACCGCGATGCCCCGATCCGCCAGCTCGCGATGCTGGAAACGCAGCACCTCGGCCAACACTTCGTTCAAATCCGTTTCCGCCAGATCCGGCGGACGCGGCCGGATGGCGATCGGCGGGCGGCGCGTGACGCCCAGCCGCGACAGGGCCGAGGCCTCGACCAGACCGCGCGCCGCGGCGCCCTGGGCGGCGGTCAGCCGCGCCGTGTCGAGCCCGGCGGCCGTCAGCGCCTGTGACACGCGCCGCGCGCCATAGCCGCGTGCCGCCAGCCCGCGCACCTTGGCCTCGCCGAAAACGCGGTCGTCGATGTAACCAAGCTCGATCATTCGCGCGACAATCGCCTCGCTATCGGGCGCTGCAGCACCGCCCCAGCCGCGCTCCTTGATCTTGCGCGCCAGATATTGCCGCAATTTCGCGGCGCTGGTCGCGTAGCGCGCGACGTAACGCAGTGCCAGCGCCCGCAGGCTTTCGGCATCGAGCGGCGGAGGGGTGTAATGACGCGACATGGGCTCTGCCACGTTCCTGCCATAGTCGCGTCCGATTTTGAACGTGTGTTTATGACAGAGGGGAAATGTGGTTCAATGTCACAGGCAGGGTTCGCCCCCGCCGGCTGGCATTGCCAAGGGCATAAACGACCGGGTGTCGCAGAACGTGAGTGAAACACGCGTGAGTAACAAAGTGGGTCAGGAGTTCGGGGATTTGGCGCAGAATCAGACCAAGGCCGACGTTGCCGGTGCCGATGCGCCCGCAGCGACGCCGACGCTCGATACGCTGAAGCGCCGCCTTTCCGATTTCAACACGCTGGGCGAAGCGCTCGACTATGCCGCCAGCGGCGTCCGCGGTTTCAACTTCTTCGACGCCCGCGCGACACTGGTGCGCGCCTATCCGTTCGCCGAACTGCGCGCCGATGCCATTGCGGGCGCGCACCGCCTGATTGCGGCCGGCGTCAAGCCCGGCGACCGCGTCGCGCTGATCGCCGAAACCTCGGCCGAATTCGCGCAACTGTTCTTTGCCGCAATTTACGCCGCTGCCTTGCCGACGCCGCTGCCGTTGCCGACCTCGTTCGGCGGCCGCGATGCCTATGTCGACCAGATCCGCACCCAGCTCGGTAGCTGCGATCCGGTCATCGTGCTGGCGCCCGAAGGCCTGTTCGCGATGGTTGCCGAGGCCGCCGAAACGATCAAGACCTGCACCGCGCTCGACTGGAGCGAATTCCTTGGCCAGCCCGCAGCAGCAATCGCCACGCTGCCCGCGCCCTCGCCCGAAGACATCGCCTATCTGCAATACAGCAGCGGCAGCACACGCTTCCCGCACGGCGTCATGGTCACCCACCGCGCGCTGCTCGCCAACCTGTCGGGCCATGCGATTTCGATGCAGGCGCAACCCACCGACCGCGTCGTGTCGTGGCTGCCCTGGTATCATGACATGGGCCTCGTCGGCTGCATGCTCACCCCCGTCGCCAACCAGCTTTCGGCCGACTTTATCGCTACCGATGACTTCGCGCGCCGGCCGCTGTCATGGATGGCGCTGGTCAGCCGCAACGAAGGCACCACCGTCAGCTTCTCGCCGACCTTCGGCTATGACATCTGCACCCGCCGCATCAGCAGCCAGGTCGATGTCAAAACCCGCTTCGACCTTTCGCGCTGGCGCATCGCCGGCAACGGCGCCGACATGATCCGCCCCGATGTCATGCAGGCGTTCGTCGATGCGTTCGCCCCCGCCGGCTTCCGCGCCGCCGCCTTCCTGCCGAGCTACGGCCTCGCCGAAGCGACGCTCGCGGTCAGCACCATGCCGGTCGGCGAAGGCATCGTTACCGACCTCGTCGACGAACGCATCCTGTCGGGCGAAGGCCGCGCCGGCACCGACGACAGCAAGCCGACGCGCTACCGCGCCATCGTCAACTGCGGCAAGCCGCTGCCCGGCCTGACGGTCGAAATCATCGGCGAAGACGGCGAGGCCCTCGCCGACCGCCAGATCGGCAAGATTTTCGTCTCCGGGCTCGGCATCATGTCGGGCTATTTCCGCGACCCCGAAGCCACCGCCGCCTGCCTCCAGGACGGCCGCCTCGATACCGGCGACATGGGCTATCTCGCCGACGGCTACATCTACATCGTCGGCCGCGCCAAGGACATGATCATCGTCAACGGCAAGAACCACTGGCCGCAGGACATCGAATGGGCGATCGAACAGCTGCCGGGCTTCAAGGCCGGCGACATCGCCGCCTTCTCGATCACCACCTCGAACGGCGAGGAAGCCCCCGCCGTCCTCGTCCAGTGCCGCACCACCGACATGGACGAACGCACCCGCCTGCGCGACGAAATCCGCGCCAAGGTGCGCCTGCTCACCGGCATGACCTGCGTCGTCGAACTGGTGCCGCCGCGGACGCTGCCGCGCACCTCGAGCGGCAAGCTGAGCCGGTCGAAGGCGCGCACGCTGTATCTGTCGGGGCACATCCAGCCGCTGGATATTGCAGCTTAAGTTTTAGGGGCCTCCGGCGGGCAGGCCTGAGGCCTGCACCCAATATTTAGGTTGAGTCATTCCCGCGCAGGCGGGAATCCATGCGACGGTGCCGAAATGGATTCCCGCCTGCGCGGGAATGACAAAGTTAAATCGAATGGTTGCAGGCCTCAGGCCTGCCCGCCGGAGGCCCTGCCACTTCATGAGCCGCCCATGACCACCCTCGCCGTCACCGGCGGCACCGTGGTCTCCATCGGTGGCCACGGGTTTTCCGAGTGGAAATACTACACTAAATATTAAACTGGAAGAAGTAAGTTATGCTATAAATGAAGGGGCAGATGAAATTGACATGGTGATTGATCGTGGGGCCTTCCTGCGGGGCGATTACAATTTGGTCTATGACGAAATTGCCGCCATCCGGGAAGCGTGTGGTTCCGCCCACCTCAAGGTCATTTTGGAAACGGGGGAACTCAAAACCTATGACAACGTGCGCTTGGCTAGTGAGATCGCGATGCGGGCCGGTGGCCATTTCATCAAGACCAGCACGGGCAAGGTTTCCCCTGCCGCCACCATGCCG
>CALDHQ010000168.1 GCA_937894055.1 uncultured Polymorphobacter sp. | reverse complement strand
CGATGACGGCCACCAGAGCGACGACGGCACCGACGCCAGCTGGGCGCTGGGCCATCCCGAAAAGGTCACCGATTTCGGCTGGCGCGCGGTCAAGACCACCACCGACACGGCGAAGGCGATTGTCGCGGCGTATGGCAAGGCCGGCCAGACGGATGGCGGCAAGCCGCGGCGCAACTATTTCTTCGGCTGTTCGGATGGTGGCCGCGAGGCGCTGATGACCGCGCAGCGCTATCCGGCGGATTTCGACGGCATCGTCGCGGGCGCACCGGCCTGGGCGTGGACGCGGATGATGGGTGTCAGCGGGCTGGCGACCAAGGCGCTGGTTGCCCCCGGCGGCAATCTGCCGCCCGCAAAATTGCCGGCGTTGCAGGCCGCCGCGCTCAAGGCGTGCGGCAACGGCAAGGCCTATGTCGCCGATCCGCCGGCGTGCCGTTTCGACCCGGTCGTGCTGGAATGCAAAGGCGCCGAAACCGACGCCTGCCTGACCGCGAAGCAGGTCGCCGTGGCGCGCAGCATCTATCGCGGCCGCCCCGACATCATCGGCGGCGGCTACATGCCCGGCCTGACGCCCGGTGCCGAAGCGGCGGCGAATAGCTGGGCCGGCTGGGGCGTTTCAACCACCGACGCCGACACCAGCCGCGCCACCAACAGCGGCTTTGCCTGGAACCACTTCGCCTATCTGGTGGTCAAGGACCCGAAGTTCGACCTGCGCAACCTGACCGACGCGCAGGTCATCGCGGGCGACCGCGAATGGCGCGGCACGCTCAACGCCGACAGCCCCGACCTGTCGGCGTTCAAGGCGCGCGGCGGCAAGCTCATCGGCTATCACGGCTGGAACGATCCGGCGATCCCGCCGGGGCTGAGCCTCGAGTATCTGGCCAATGTCCGCAAGGCGATGGGGCCGACCGACGACTTCTACCGCGTCTTCATGGTGCCCGGCATGCTGCATTGCCGCGGCGGCGATGCGCCGGTCAATGTCGACTGGTTCGCGCTGCTCGACACCTGGGTCGAAACCGGCGTCGCACCCGCAGCCGTGACGGCAGCGGGCGGCGGCGCGACGCAAGTCCTGAATTACCAGAAGTAACGCCACTTGATCCTCCCCGCCTTCGGGGAGGATCAGAGCCTTGACGTTAGCTGGCCGGACAGGTCAGCGCAGGCGCGGCAGCCAGTTCGGCAGCAGCCTTTTTGACGTCGGCCTGGTACGCCGGCGTCGCGGCAATGCGGTCATAGACCGCCACTGCAAGAATCTTGCCGCCGGCGACGTCGCTCGTCCAATGTACGCGGCAGTCGATGCGGTGCTGGCCGACATCGGCGCCCCAGGTGCGCAACGCGGTCGCCTTGGCGGGTGCGGCATCGCCAAGCACCAGCGCGATCAGCCAGCCGATTCCCGAATGGCCGCTGGGGTAGCTCGGCCCGAGCTTGGCGCCTTGCCCCTTGGCGACCAGCGGGTCGCACGCCGGGCCGTCATCGGTGGTGAACGGCCGCGCGCGCATGTACTTGTCCTTCGCGACATTCATCGGCGGCACGAAATCGGTGAACGACCGGAACAGCAGGCCCAGCGTCGCCGGCGTCGTCTCGCGTGACAACTTGACCCCCATCGCGCACGCCAGCGTCCCGATGAACTGCGCATCGGGCGGTGACAGCTGCGTCTGTGCGGCCTTCCAAGCCGGGCCGTCGATACCCAGCGCGCTCGCGGCATAGGTCGCACGATCCGAGACATCACCGGCGGAGTTGGGCGCGGGCGGCGGCGGCAGCAGCTTGAGGATGTCGATTGGCGGCTGACCGGCGAGATAGCCCGGCGGCATCTTGGGCGCTTCGGCGGCGGTCAGCTTCGCCGAGGATTCAGGCGGCGGCGCCGGCGTCTTGGCGACAGCGCCGGTCGCCAGCAGCAGCAGTGGCAAGGCATAGGCTATCCGCATTTTCGTCTCCCCTTGGCCGGCAAGCCCCGCCGGTTGTTGCCGTTATCCTAGCATTGGCTTCGCGATTGCAAAGCGGCGAGTTGGGTTATCCCCGACGCAATTGCCGCAGTGGTGTCAGCCCCCTTGATTGTTGCGCGTTGCGGGATGACATTGTGGGGGCCGGTCGGAGTCCCTTGGCCGGCGAGATTAGGAGACGTCCATGCCCGCTTTCACGCGCGAGCTTGAACACACGCTGCACAACGCGCTGGCCGAAGCGAGCAAGCGTCACCACGAATATGCGACGCTCGAACATCTGCTGCTGGCGCTGGTCGCCGACACGCACGCGCATGCGGTGATGAAGGCCTGCGGTGCCGACACCGAGGAGCTGGCGGCGCAGCTGTCGAATTACCTCGACACCGAGCTGTCGGCGCTCAAGGCCGATGCCAGTGTCGACCCCTCCCCCACCGCCGGATTCCAGCGGGTTATCCAGCGCGCCATCCTGCACGTCCAGTCGTCGGGCCGCGAGGAAGTCACCGGCGCCAACGTGCTGGTTGCGCTGTTCTCCGAACGCGAAAGCCACGCCGTCTATTTCCTGCAGCAGCAGGACATGTCGCGCCTCGATGCGGTCAGCTTCATCAGCCACGGCATCGCCAAGACCGGCGCGTCCGAACCGCGCGCCGTCAAGGGCGCTGCCGAGCCGACGCCCGAGCCCGAAGCCAAGGACGCCAAGGGCGGCAAGCCGACCGAATCGGCGCTGAAGCAGTTCACCGTCAACCTCAACGAAAAGGCCAAGCTCGGCAAAGTCGATCCGCTGATCGGCCGCACCGCCGAAGTCGATCGTACCATCCAGATCCTGTGCCGGCGGTCGAAGAACAACCCGCTGTATGTCGGCGACCCCGGCGTCGGGAAGACCGCGATTGCCGAGGGGCTGGCGCGCAAGATCGTCGAGGGCCAGGTCCCCGACGTGCTGCTGCCCGCCGTCATCTACAGCCTCGACATGGGCGCGCTGCTGGCCGGCACGCGCTACCGCGGCGACTTTGAAGAACGCCTCAAGAACGTCGTCAACGAGCTCGAAAAGCTGCCGCATGCGGTGCTGTTCATCGATGAAATCCACACCGTCATCGGTGCCGGCGCAACGAGCGGTGGCGCGATGGATGCGTCGAACCTGCTGAAGCCGGCGCTGGCCCAGGGCACGCTGCGCTGCATCGGCAGCACCACCTACAAGGAATTCCGCAACCACTTCGAGAAGGACCGCGCCCTCGTCCGCCGGTTCCAGAAGATCGACGTGAACGAGCCGACCATCGAAGACACGATCAAGATCCTGAAAGGGCTCAAGATCTACTACGAGGAGTTCCACAAGCTCCGCTACACCAACGACGCCATCAAGGCGGCGGTGGAGCTGTCGGCCAAGTACATCACCGACCGCAAGCTGCCCGACAAGGCCA
>CALDHQ010000167.1 GCA_937894055.1 uncultured Polymorphobacter sp. | reverse complement strand
ACTGATGCACGCCGCCATCGACGCAGCGCGCACGGCAGGCGCCGCCGCGATCTTCCTGCTCGGCAACCCCGCCTATTACCGCCGCTTCAGTTTCAGCGCCGAGGCAGCTAAGCCGTTCGCCTCGCCCTACGCCGGCCCGCATTTCATGGCGCTGCCGCTTGTCGACCCGCTGCCCGCGACACACGGCGCGGTCGGCTATGCGAAAGCGTTCGGGGCCTTGGGTTAGCCGGCAGTTGCAGAAGCGCCCAAACCCAATCTTGCAACCAGTACCTTCGTCAAAGCGAACACACCTACGCAGAATATGCCCCAACCGAGGAGCTCGTCGAAAGCCATCGCCAGCTTCGACACACGGCTGAGCCAGAGAAAGGCGACAACGGCAATTGGCCACGCCAACAGTATGCGGTGGCCACTCAGATCAAACGCACGCAGCATCGGCGGAACCGTACCGACAAGGAAGATCAGTCGGTAATCGAAGTTTGATCCAAGGACGAATGAGAACAGGAAGATCGCAAGGCAAGCCAACGCGACCTGATCGCGCGCCGCCTCCAGGTCAAATATGGGGAGCCAACGTGCCTCCTTTTCCCCGCGGGCGAACGCCAGAACCGCAATCAGCAAGGCAACGACAATGGCGACCACCGAGGCAATACGTCGCAATTCGGCACTATTCTGTCCCAGATTGCCACCCAGTGCCTGAAACAACGGGCTCGCTCCGTAAGAACCCGAAAATATCTGCGGCGTGTTGGCGAAGACGTAACGAAGATTTTCGAGACCGCTGGTGATGAACAATGCCGCCAGCGCCAGAAATGCTCCTGCTATGGCCAAAAGCATGGAGTGCCGGTTCCGTATCAGCGCAACTACGGTCACGAAGGGATAAATCTTCATGGCGGTCAGCAGGGCTATGAGCAATGTTCGCCCGGCGCTCTGCGCCAATGGCGGCCATTTTCTGGTCGCCATGAACCCAAATGTCAGCATCGAAAATACGAGCATGTCGCCGTTGCCACGTTCGACCAGCAGCAGCATTGGCGGCGAGACCACAAGCGCTGCAGTGATCGCGCGGGTGATGAATGAGCCGCAATCAAACAATATTGTCAGTGATGCCACCAACATTACGATCATCAGCGCGCCGATGAGGTTGGTATGCTGTGAACCAATACCCAGATATGCCAATGACAGCCAAATTGAAGGGTAATTATAAACCCTATGCCATGGATCGAATATTACATCCACATAGGGGTTGAGTCCGTCACGGACCGCATCCAGCGAGTGGGTAATTGTACGAAGATCGGCGAAAGTTGGTGACAAGGCGGTCACCCGCAACATCGACCAAGCCTCCACCCAACCGCCACCGCGGACTACATGGGCACTCAACAGGACCAGGAGCACGGCAAGCGCGCAAGCGGGCACCGTGTAGTGTCGCTTCAACCAAAACGCATTCTGTTTCCTTTGAACCGGCCCGGGCGACGATCGAGAGACGACATTACACCACCGCAAGCCTCCAACCATAGGGGATGACCTGCGGCGGCATTCTTTGCGCCGGGAGAGTCGGCCCAACTCGCCTCATACCGGCAGCGCCGCGACGAATTGAAGTGGTCAGGGTGACAGGATTTGAACCTGCGACATCCGCATTCCACGTGCGGGACTCTACCGGACTGAGCTACACCCTGAGAGCGGGCACAGCGCGGCCCGCCTTATTCTGGTGGCGTGGGTCGTGGTCGAGGTGCGGTAGAAAGCATGTGGCGATCATAGTCCGACATTTGCCGGGCGCCAATCCCGGCTGATGCAAGGTCAGTCCCCCCGCTTGAACGGCGCCATCTCGCCCAGTGCTTCAATCTCCGCCGCGACTGCGCGGCGTTCGGCTTCGAGGTAGCGGGCGACTGCCTCGCGGAAGCCCGGGTCGGGGATATAGTGCGCGGAATAGGTCGGCGTCGGGCGATAACCGCGCGCCAGTTTGTGCGCGCCCTGCGCGCCGGCCTCGACGCGTGCGAGGCCGTGGGCGATCGCCCAGTCGATGGCTTGGTGGTAGCAGAGTTCGAAATGCAGGAACGGCACCTCGACGGTGGCGCCCCAGTAGCGGCCGTACAGGCAATCATCGCCGATCAGGTTGAGCGCGCCGGCGATGTAGCGGCCTTCGTGCTTCGCCAGCATCAGCAGCACGCGGTCGGCCATGCGTTCGCCGAGCAGCGAGAAGAACTGCCGCGTCAGATACGGCCGGCCCCACTTTCGCGCGCCGGTGTCCTGGTAGAACACCCAGAACGCGTCCCAGTGCGCCTCGGTCAGGTCGGCGCCGGTCAGGTGTTCGACGGTGATACCGTCCTGCAATGCTTCGCTGCGTTCGCGGCGGATGGTCTTGCGCTTGCGCGATGACAGCGCGGCGAGGAAGTCATCGAAGCTGGCGTAGCCGTCGTTGAACCAGTGGAACTGCTGGTCGGTGCGGATCAGCCAGTCGGCGGCTTCGAAATCGGCGACCTGTTCGGGGCTGATGAAATTGGCGTGTGCCGAGGACAGCTGGTTGGCGCGTGTCAGTGTCTCGGCCGCCGCGAGCAGCGCCGGGGCCAGCGCCGGATCGCGCAGTAGCAGGCGGGGACCGGTAGCGGGGGTGAACGGCACGGCGGCGAGCAGTTTCGGATAGTAGTTGCCGCCGGCGCGGTGCCAGGCATCGGCCCAGCCATGGTCAAATACATATTCGCCCTGGCTGTGGCTTTTGAGATAGTTGGGCATGATCGCGGCGGGCTCGCCATCAGCGCCATCGATGACGAGGTGGACGGGTTGCCAGCCGGTGTCGGTGCAGGCGCTGCGCGAGTCCTCGACCAGATCG
>CALDHQ010000166.1 GCA_937894055.1 uncultured Polymorphobacter sp. | reverse complement strand
GACCAGATTCAGGTCAACGCCACCAATGTGCTGCGGCTGGCGACGGTCGCGGTCGGCCGGGGCGATGCGCAGCACGTCTATTACGACCCCGGCGTCGGCACGCAGGGCAAGCCGACGCACAGCCTGCTTGGCGAAAACGAGGTGCTCAAGCTGTTCGATCTCGGCATCGGGCTCGGCATCTATGACAAGATCGGCAATGCCTATGCGCTGCTGATGACGGCGTATCAGCCCGGCGACCGGTTGATGCTGTTCGGCTTCAGCCGCGGTGCCTATATCGTCCGCGCGCTCGCCGGGATGGTGGCCAAGCTCGGTATCCTCGACCCGTTGCGCGCTAATCTGCTGCCCTATGCGATCAAGCTGTATGCCGATCCGGACAATGACGAGCTGGCCGAATCGTTCGCGCAGACCTTCTGCCACCGCGACGCGCGGATCAATTTCCTCGGCCTGTGGGACACCGTCAAATCGGTGTTCGCCGTCGAGCTCTGGCCGCCGGAGGTCAGTAGCGTGTCGCTGCCCTTCACGCTCAACAATGACAAGGTCGATGTCGTCCGCCACGCGGTCTCGATCGACGAAAAGCGCCGGTTCTTCCGCACCAATTTGTGGCACGCACTGCCTGGGCAGGATGTCGCACAGGTCTGGTTCGCCGGTGGCCATTGCGATGTCGGCGGTAGTTATCCGCCCGACGCATCGGGGCTGAGCCGGATTGCGCTCGACTGGATGCTCGACGAGGCGGTGGCGCATGGCCTGCTGGTCGATCCGGCGCGGCGGGCGGCGCTGCCCGGGCAGCCCGACCCGCTGGCGCCGCTGCACAGCCGCAAGCGCGGGCTGGTCAATCTGATCCCCGAAATCATCCCGAAATGGGGCCGGCGGCCGCCCGATGGTCACAAGGCGCTGTTCCTGCCGCTCGGCGAGCCGCGCTATATCGCGCCGGGTGCGGTGATACATTCCAGTGTCGCGGCGCGGCTGCGCGGCGGCATCGGCTATGCGCCGGTGAACTTGCCCGCCGATCACAGCGTCTATGGCGAAAATTGACCCCCAAGGCGCGATACGCGCTACAATCGACAATCAACCGACAGGAGACGCGCGATGGCCAAGGGTCAGATGAAGAGCAACAAGGAAACCAAGAAACCCAAGGCGAAGAAGGTCAAGACCATCGCCGCCAACCCGTCGAC
>CALDHQ010000165.1 GCA_937894055.1 uncultured Polymorphobacter sp. | reverse complement strand
ACGACGCGGTCGCGGCCATCGAGGCCGGGCGCGGCGTCAGCTTCGCCAGCAACGACGGGCTGCGCTTCGACCACCGCGACGCGCTCTACCCGCTGTTCGAAGCCGCCATCGGCGCGCGCGACCATGCCGCGCTTGCCGCAGCGCTCGACGGCGCGGGGATCGTTCATTCGGCCTACCGCACGATGCTCGACGCCGCACACGACCCGCGCCTCGTCGGCAACAATCCGATGTTCAGCGCCTTCGACGCCAACCCGTCGGGGTTCGCCTATCCCGCCGCCGGCGCGTTCGGCACGGTGCCGCAGCTCGAGCGCACGCCCGCGCAGGCCGCCCCGCGCAACGGCCAGCACAGCGAGCAGGTGCTCGCCGACCTGCTCAAGCTTTCATCGGGCGAAATCGCCCGCCTCATCGACTCAGGAACGGTAGGAATTGCCTCATGACCCAACTTCGTCGCGCTGCCATCGTTGCCCCCATCCGCACTGCCGTCGGCAAGTTCGGCGGCGCCTTGTCGTCGCTCACCGCCGGTGAACTCGGCGGCATCGTGCTGAAGGCGCTGATGGACCGCACCAAGATCGATCCGGC
The DNA here is from genome assembly GCA_937894055.1 of uncultured Polymorphobacter sp. Taxonomy (GTDB): domain Bacteria; phylum Pseudomonadota; class Alphaproteobacteria; order Sphingomonadales; family Sphingomonadaceae; genus Polymorphobacter_A. The sequence goes on along the minus strand of CALDHQ010000165.1, from coordinate 2,645 downwards.
GCGCGTCGACGACGTGGTGTTCGCGCAAGGCTATGGCAACGGCGAGGCGCCGTGCATCGCGCACTGGTCATGGCTCGCCGCCGGCCTGCCGCTCGAGGTGCCGGGCTATCAGCTCGACCGGCGCTGCGGCTCGGGCCTGCAGGCGATCGTCAACGCCGCGATGATGGTGCAGACCGGCGTCAGCGACATCGTCGTGGCGGGCGGCGTCGAGAGCATGTCGAACGTCGAACATTACAGCATCGATGTCCGCAAGGGCGTGCGGATGGGCAACATGACCTTGCACGACCGGCTGACGCGCGGCCGCGTGATGAGCCAGCCGATCGAGCGCTTCGGCGTCATTTCGGGGATGATCGAAACCGCCGAAAACCTCGCCAAGGACTATGGCATCAGCCGCGAAGCCTGCGACGCCTATGCCGTGCGCTCGCACCAGCGCGCCACCGCAGCCTGGGCGAACGGCCTGTTCGCCGACGAACTGGTGCCGGTCAGCATCGCGCAGCGCAAGGGTGCGCCGCTGGTCTTCGATCACGACGAAGGCTACCGCAGCGACGCCACGCTCGACTCGCTCGGCGCACTGCGCCCGATCGAAGGCGGCGTGGTGACCGCGGGCAATGCCAGCCAGCAGAACGACGCGGGCGCGGCCTGCCTCGTCGTCGCCGAAGACAAGCTCGAAGAACTCGGCCTCGAACCCATCGCCTTCTTCCACAGCTGGGCCGCCGCCGGCTGCGAGCCGTCGCGCATGGGCATCGGCCCGGTGCCGGCGACGCAGCGGCTGTTCGCGCGCAACGGGCTGACCTGGGGCGACATCGGCCTCATCGAACTCAACGAGGCGTTCGCGCCGCAGGTGCTCGCCTGTCTCAAGGGCTGGGGCTGGAGCGACGACGACAGCCGCCACGCCATCCTCAACGTCAACGGCTCGGGCATCTCGCTGGGCCACCCCATCGGCGCCACCGGTGGCCGCATCCTCGCCAATCTGACGCGCGAAATGCAGCGCCGCGACGTGCGCTACGGGCTGGAAACAATGTGCATCGGCGGCGGGCAGGGCATTGCGGCGGTGTTCGAACGCGCATGAACCTGATGCCCTATCTGGCCGCCGCGCAGACCTACCGCGACGCGGCGAAGGCCGCGCTGACGGCGCGGCTTGCCGAACGCCCCATCGACACCGAACAACGCGCCGCGCATGGCTTTGCTTGGGTGGCGACAACCGTTGCGGCACTCGAAGCCGTCGCCGGCTGGCTCGACAGCAACGCCGGTGGCACCGCGCTCGACCGGCAGGTCGCAACGCTGATATTTGCCGAATCCATCGCCCAGCTCACCGGCGGCTTGCCGATGGGGCAGAACGAAATCTTCCGCCCCGCCGACCTCGGGCTCTCAGCCGCAGCCGCCGGTTTGGCGAATGCCGCTGACACTTTGCTTAGCGAGGATTTGGCGGCGGTGCGCGCCAGCGTCGCCGCCGCATTGGCCGACGGCCAGACCCCGAGCGAGAGCCTCCACGACGCCGAGCTCGACGCCATCCGCGAACAATATCGCCGCTTCACCGACAGCGAAATCCTGCCGCACGCGCACAAATGGCATCTGGCGAACGACCTGATCCCTGACGCCACCGTTGCCGCGATGGCGGCGCTCGGCACCTTCGGCGTCTGCATCCCCGAAGCCTTCGGCGGGCTGGGGCTGTCGAAGCTCGTCATGTGCCTCGTCACCGAAGAACTGTCGCGCGGCTGGATCGGCGCCGGCTCGCTCGGCACGCGCTCGGAAATCGCCGGCGAGCTCATCGCCACCGGCGGCACCGACGCGCAAAAGGCGTACTGGCTGCCGCGCATCGCCAGCGGCGAGGTGCTGCCGACCGCCGTGTTCACCGAGCCCGATACCGGTTCCGACCTCGGTTCGCTGCAGACCCGCGCGCGCCTGACCGACGCCGGCTGGGTCATCGACGGCGCCAAGACCTGGATCACCCACGCCAGCCGCTCGGACATGATGACGATGCTGGTCCGCACCCTGCCCGACGCCAAGGGGTACGCCGGGCTGTCGATGCTGCTCGTCCCCAAACCGCGCGGCACCGCGGCCGACCCGTTCCCGGCAGACGGTATGACCGGCAGCGAAATCGACGTGCTCGGCTACCGCGGCATGCGCGAATATGCGCTGCAGTTCGATGCGATGACCGCGCCCGCCGACGCACTGCTCGGCGGCGAGGAGGGGCAGGGCTTCAAGCAGCTGATGCGCACCTTCGAAGGCGCACGTATCCAGACCGCAGCCCGCGCCGTGGGTGTTGCCAAACGCGCGTTAGAGCTGGGTCTCGACTATGCCGTTAACCGCAAGCAGTTTGGCAAAGCGATCATACACTTTCCCCGCGTTGCGGATAAATTGGCCATAAGCCTTGCCGATTTCGTGATGACCCGTGAACTGACGTACGCCGCAGCACGCGCCAAGGATTCCGGCAAACGCTGCGATATTGAGGCGGGCATGGCGAAGCTGCTGGCGGCCCGCGCGGCTTGGAGCAATGCCGATGCGAGCTTACAAATTCATGGCGGCAATGGCTATGCGTTGGAATATGAAATCAGCCGCGTTTTGTGTGATGCACGGATCCTGAATATCTTCGAAGGAGCCGCAGAAATTCAGGCGCAGGTAATCGCCAAGGGCTTGACCGGAGG
>CALDHQ010000164.1 GCA_937894055.1 uncultured Polymorphobacter sp. | reverse complement strand
CAGCGGGCTTGACGCTCAATGCCAGCACGGGTGTCATCAGCGGCACGCCGACGGCTTCTGCCAGCCCGTCGACCTCCGTCACGGTGCGGGTGAATGATGCCAATGGTTGCCAGGGATCACGCGCGATCACGTTCCAAATCTGCCCGGTCGTCTCGCTCTCACCCACCACGCTGGCCACGGCGACGGTGGGCACGTCTTATTCTCAAACGATCACGGCCAGCGGCGGCACCGGTCCCTTCTCGTGGAGCATCAGCGCAGGGGCGCTGCCGGATGGGCTCACGCGCGCACGGCACCAAGAGCAGGTCCGTCCGAACTTTGGCAGCGAAACGGCGCTCGGGTTCCCACCGGTTCCGAACCGTTGGCTGGTCGCGCGGCGCATCAGCGACGCCATCCGCGACGCGCTGCATGAGCGCCGCGTCCTGATCGCGCTTCAGCCGATTGCGGCCGCTACCACCGGCAAGCCGGCCTTCTGGGAGGCGCTCGTGCGTGTGAAGCGACAGGACGGGACCCTCCTCAGCCCTGCCGATTTCATCCCCGCGATCGAGGAAACCGGCCTTATGGCGCAGATCGACCAGCGCATGCTGGAGCTCTCGCTCAACGTGCTTGAGGCCGAGCCCATGCGCCGCATATGCGTCAACGTCTCGGGCGCGACAGTCAACTTCGACGGCGTCGAGCACACGGCCCCCGCAGTCATCCCGAACGTCGCTGGCGGCACGCACTCGGTGCGCATCACGGCGCCGGGCTACCCGCACTTCATCACCAGCGAGTGGGCCGCGCCTTACCGCGCGCAGCGCATCGAGCTCGCTCGATGCCGCCAACCCGCGAAACGCCAGCAAGATGCCCAGCATGACGCCGATCGGGATGCCCAGCGACAGATATTCGGGCAGCAAGTTGCCGAGCATCCGCCACACGACGCTGACCGGGCCGCCTTCGTTCATCACGAAGTCGAACAGCCGCAGCATCCGGTCGAGCAACAGCAGCATCGCCGCAATCGTCAACGTCGACAGCAGCGGCAACGCGATCAGCCGCGCCAGATATCGGTCAACACGGGTGAGAAGGGGCAAGCGAGGTTCCTGCGGCGGTGTGCGGCTTGCCTAGCCTAGCAGGCGAGGGCACGCAAAGCATGGATTATCGTCAAACGGTTTAGCCATCCAGCAGCGCCCGAAGCCGCGGCGCGTCGCACACTGTGAGCGTGCGGTAACCGAGCGCGATCAGCCCGTGGGCGGCAAGGTCGCGCAGCACAGCGCTGGCGGTCTGGCGCGACATGTTGGCCATCGCGGCGAGTTCATCCTGACCGATGTCGATCTGCGGGCAAGGCACGTCGCCGACGCGGTGGCCGGTTTCGCGCAGCAGCACGGCAATGCAGCGCCGCCGGCTATCGGGGATCAGCAAATCGCTGGCGATTTGCGCCGCGAGGCTGAAATGTTCGAGCGCCTGCATCGCCAGCAACTGCCACCATTCGGGATGCGCCGCCAGCAACGCATCGAGCACCGGCTGCGGCACGACGGCCGCCAGACAATGGCTGCGTGTGGCGATGCTGACTGCGCGCGGGGCATGCGAAACCACCGGCAATATCCCGAACCAATAGGGCGCACGTCCGATATGGGTCACCGGCAGATCGGCCGGGCCCGTCGCCGGCGTGACGTCGACGCTGCCCCGGCCGATGCCGTACATGCCGCCTTCGCGGTCACCGCCATGCGTCAGTGCCGCGCCGGCCTCGATATGCTGCCAGACACTGCGTTCGAGGATCGCATCCTGAAACGCTACCGGCGTGCGACTGAGCCAGCCGCCTGCTCGCAACACCGCTGACGCTTCGGCAATGTCCGCCGCCGAAATCTTCATGTGCCGCGTTCCGCGCCGTTTCTGGTTTGTAAGATATTTGACAATCTGCGGTGACGGTCAATGTTATTCTGATGCGGGAATGAGCCATGGGGTAGGACAATGACAATCAAATTTGTGGGTGCGATTCTTGCCGGTGCCAGCCTGCTGGCGCTCGCCGGCTGCGACAAGAAGCCGGGCGAGGCGACGACGTCGACCGCCACGACGGCCACCGGTACCGCGGCGGCGACCGAGGCTGCCTATCCCGAGCATGCCTATTTCGGCGACACGCATGTCCACACCGGCTGGTCGGCGGATGCCGGCATGGACGGCGCGGTCACCTCGCCCGAAGACGCCTTCCGCTTCGCGCGCGGCGACACCGTCAAGTCGAACACCGGGCAGGACGCCAAGCTGGCGCGGCCGCTCGACTGGATGGTCATCACCGACCATTCCGACGGCATGGGCACGATCAACGAAATCCGCGCCGGCAACCCCAAGATGATTTCCGACCCGTTCCTCAAGCGCATGTACGAGGCGATGAAGAGCGGCGACGAAGCGCAGGCGAGCAAGGTCGTGCTCGAGCTCATCAACCTGCAATCGACCGGCAAGCTGCCCAAGCAGGTGATGGACCCCGAGTGGATGGTCTCGGCCTGGACCAAAACCATCGCCATCGCCGTTCATGCCGACACGAGGGTGGGCTGGGCAGGGGAGATCACGCCGTGACCGGCCTGCTCGCGGGCAAGCGCGTCATCGTCACGGGAGCCGCGCAGGGGATGGGCCGGGCGATCGCCGTTGCCTGCGCAATCGAGCGGCGTGACCCTCATATCGACCATCGCATCGAGCATGCCTTGCATGATGTCGACATATTCAGCCCCGGAGAATGTCCCGGCACCCGTGAAATGGATCGTGGCGTCGGGCGCGATCAGCTCCGCGACGCGCGAGCCGGTGGGTGCTGCCCAGAAGGACTTGAAACGCTCAAAGAAATCCCGGTGCTCGGGAGTAAGCGATGTTGCAGCATTGTCGTTCATGGCACGCTCCACTGTCGAAATTTATGGGACTGGACCTTGTACCGACAAAATTATGTGCGCGGTGCACATACTGTCAAGTTGTAAAATGTGCGCGGCGCACATACTCTCCCAAGCATGATTGATCGTACTGCCAATTTGCTCGGGGTTGTCGGGCTTGCCGTCGCGGATCGCATTGAGGCCGCTGCGCGCGAAATCCTCAGCCACGCCGGTGAAACGCCCGCTGCGGTTGTCGTAATTGGCTACGGCCTGGGCCCGTCGAATGACCAGCTGCGGCGCATCCTTGGCCTGTCCCACCCGGGTTCAGTGCGTCTTGTTGACCGGCTTGCGGCGGACGGCCTTGTCGAGCGCCGTCAAGGGCGCGACAAGCGGGCAGTGGCGCTTTACCTCACCGACCAGGGCCACACTCTTCGCGAGGAACTGCTACAGGGACGGCTTGCCGCCATTCGACCGCTGTTGGAACCGCTAACGGGCGCCGAGCATGAGGCCTTGGCTGCGCTTCTGCACAAGTTGCTTGCATCGATGCAGACCAACGATCTCGAGCGCTGCAACCTGTGTCGACTGTGCGATGATCGCGTGTGCACCGACTGCCCGATCCCGGCCGACTTCCGCGGCTAGCGACTTGCGATTGGAAGCGCATGACCCCCTTGGGCTTCAGCAGTCAGCTTTCCAGCATTAATGGAGCTATTG
>CALDHQ010000163.1 GCA_937894055.1 uncultured Polymorphobacter sp. | reverse complement strand
TCAGTGCCGCACGTTGTGCATCCTCGATACGGTCGGCACCCGCGGCATGGCCACCTTCGAGCGCCTCGCTGTAGAAGAACGGGTCGCCATATTCGGCGAGTTTCGCCGCGAACTTGCGCGCGTGGCCGGGGTGGACGCGGTCGTCCTTGGTCGAGGTGTAGATGTACGGTGCCGGATACTTCACGCCGCGTTTGAGGTTCTGGTACGGCGAATAGGCGCTGATGAACGCCCAGTCGGCGGGGACATCGGGGTCGCCATATTCGCCCATCCACGACGCACCGGCGAGCAGGTGCGAATAGCGCTGCATGTCGATCAGCGGCGAGCCCATCACCACTGCGCCGTACAGGTCGGGGCGCTGCTCCATCGCCACACCGACGAGCAAGCCGCCGTTCGAGCGCCCCGAAATCGCGATGCGGCCCTTGGCGCTGACGCCGGTAGCGACCAGATCCTCGGCGACGGCGTGCAAATCGTCAAAGACGTTCTGGCGCTTTTCGCGCAGGCCGGCCTTGTGCCACGCCGGGCCATATTCGCTGCCGCCGCGGATGTTCGCCAGCACATAGGCGTTGCCCGCCTCGACCCAGAACAGCGCCACCGGCCCGGCGCGATAGGGTTGTTCGACAAGGTAGGTCGGCGTCTGCGCGGCGCGGAAGCCGCCATAAGCGTGGACCAGCGCCGGCACCGGCCCGGTCGCGCCGTTCTTGCGGACGAGGAAATACGGCACCTTGGTGCCATCCTTCGACGTGGCGAAGCGCTGTTCGACGTTCATCGTGCTGGCATCGAAACGCGCCGGCAGTTGCTGCACGAGCTGCGGCGCGGCGGCCGGCGTGACGGCATAGAGCGTCGGCGGCAGCAGCAGGCCCTCCACGGTCGCGAACGCCAGCGGCGACGCGCCGCCGACAGCATCGAGATGCACGGTGGCGTTCGCAGCAAGCGGCACCGGCGTCTGCGCCCATGTGCCGTCAGCACCGCGGCGCAGTGCCAACAGCTTGCCCGACACATCGTCGAGCAGCTTGACCCAGAGCACCGACGCGCCGCCCGAGACCTGTTCGACTGACTGGCTCGCGGTCGGCACGAATACCGGCGCAATCGGCGCGGGTTTGCCGGCAAGCAGCGCAGCGACGTCATAATCGACCAGCGCGCCCGCCGGGATGGCGCCGAGCGGGGTGATCAGCTTGGCGACAAGCCGGCCGTCGATGACATCCTCGATGACGGCGTCATCGGGCAGCGGGCTGCGCACCAGTTTGCCGTCTGGCGCAACATGGCTGACCTGCGTGTGATAGAAATCGAGCCCGCGCAGCACCAGCGGCCATTGCCGGTCGCCATCGACCACGACAGTCGCGCCCATCCGCACATCTTCGGACTTGCCCTGCGCGACCAGCTTGGCCGCTGCCAGCGGTGTGCCGCGCTGCCAGCGCTTGAGGATGCGCGGATAGCCCGACGTCGTCAGGCTATCCTTGCCGAAGTCGGTCGCGACATACAGCGCGTCGGGTCCGGCCCAGGCAACATCGGCCTTGGCGGCGGGCAGCGCGAAGCCGCCCTTGACGAACTGCGCGGTGGTCACGTCGAACTCGCGCCAGACTTCGGCATCAGTGCCGCCATCGGCGAGCGCCACCATGCAGCGCGTATAGGCCGGTGCCAGGCAGGTCGCACCGCCCCACACCCAGCTCTTGCCTTCGGCCTTGCCGAGCGCATCGACGTCGATCAGCAAGCGCCATGCCGGCGTCCCCGCCTTGAAGCTGTCGAGCGACGCGGTGCGCCACAGCCCGCGCGGGTTGGCGGCGTCGCGCCACAGGTTGAGCACCTGCCCGGCCTGCACGGCGTCGGGCGTCGCGATGCGCTTGTCGTCCTCAAGCAGCGCGCGCGCCCGCGTCCGGTTGGCGTCGAACCCCGGCGTTGCGGTCAGCACCTTGAGCGTTTCGGCATTCCACGCCTTGACCTGGGCGATCGCCGCCGGGCCTTCGACGTCTTCGAGGTAGGCATTGGGATCGGAGGCGGCCTGCGCAGCACTGGCAAGCAACGGCACGGCGGCTAGAGCGAACAGGATGCGCATCGGAACTCCGGGGAATGGCGACAATGCGCCAGCCTATCGGGTTGCCGCGCAATTGAAAACCCGTCGCAAGGGCGCTTCGCCACTTGCCAGCGCGGCGCGTCCTGTGGTCAAAACGCGGCAAGGGGCGACGCGGCACGGCGTTGCAGGGGAGAATGACATGGCTGGATTGAAGACGTGGGCAACGCTGTCCGCTATCAGCGCGCTGGCGCTGGTCACAGCGTGCAATAAACCCGGCGCAACAAGCGACGCTGCGACCAAGGAAATCGAGGCCAAACTGCAGCAGCAGTTGCTCGACGCCAAGCCCGGGGATGTCATCGAAATCCCCGCAGGCACCTTCCATTTCGATCGCAGCCTCAGCCTCGATGTCGACGGCGTCACCATCAAGGGCGCCGGCATGGACAAGACCATCCTGTCGTTCAAGGGCCAGAAAGCCGGCGCCGAAGGGCTGCTCGTCAACGCCTCGAACTTCACGATTCAAGACCTCGCCATCGAAGACAGCAAGGGCGACGCGCTCAAGGTCAACGAGGGCGAGAACGTCATCATCCGCCGCGTCCGCACCGAATGGACGAACGGCCCGAGCACGTCGAACGGCGCCTATGGCCTGTATCCGGTGCAGATCAAGAACGTGCTGATCGAAGACAGCGTCGCGATCGCTGCGGCTGATGCGGGCATCTATGTCGGCCAGTCCGAAAACATCGTCGTGCGCCGCAACAAGGCGTCGAAGAACGTTGCCGGCATCGAGATCGAAAACAGCCAGAACGCCGATGTTTACGACAATGTCGCCGAGGGCAACACCGGCGGCATCCTGGTGTTCAACATGCCGCAGCTGACCAAGGTCGGCCGCGGCACGCGCGTCTTCCACAACAAGATTGTCGCCAACAACGAGCCCAATTTCGGCGCCAAGGGGCTTGAAGCCTACAAGCAGACGCTGGACGGCATCGGCACATTTTTTCGGGGAACCTCGCACCATAATTCGAATGTTGTGGTTGATTTCGTCAGCGAAACCGAGGCCCATGTGCGTTCAATAGTGCTGGCGGTTCATCGCTACACCAAAGAGCGGCCAGACGGCATTCTGTATGGCCAGTATTTCGACACCGTCGTAAAGGTCGACGGCCAGTGGAAGTTCAAGCGCCGCGAACTGCGCACGACGCTAACCACGGATTATCACGTCCGCGCCTCTAACCCGATCGGCCGCGCCGAATGACGCAGGGTATTGCATCGGAACAGGCCATTCTGATTGAGCATGGTGACAACATCAGTTGGATTGTATTCAATCGGCCAGACCATGCGAATGCCCTGTCCGGTGTGATGCTCGACCAATTTTCGGCCGCGCTTGATCGGCTGCAAAC
>CALDHQ010000162.1 GCA_937894055.1 uncultured Polymorphobacter sp. | reverse complement strand
TACGAGATACATTGGCGTGACTGGAGTTCAGACGTGTGCTCTTCCGATCTGCCCGGCTTCGCAAAGCTGCTAACATGGCAGGCAGCGTCCGCGTCGAGCCCGTCCTGCCCCTCGATTTCATCGGCGTTTTCGCGCTGTTGCCGAAAGTCGCCTGATGGCCGTCACCGCATCTCCCTTTGCTGCCATGACCGCGATGGGCGCATTGATCGCACCCGCACAAGTTGCACGCATCGCTGCGGCTGAACTCCCCGGTCAGGCGGCCGGCGACTACGGCGTCCCCAAGGGCCTGACGCTGCGTGATGAACTCGCGCGGTTCTTCCGTATGGGTCAGGCGCAATGGCGTGCGTTCAGCGCCGCGCCCGCACCCGGCCTCGATGCCACAGCCCGCTTCGTCGAGGCGCTGCTCAAGGATGTCCTCGGCTTTGCCGATATCGCCCGCCGCTCAGCGCCAATCGAAGCCGGTGGTCGCAGTTTTCCTGTCGCACTGATTGCCGGCGCCGTACCTATCGCCGTGTCGCCCAGCGCTGACCCCATCGACCGCGCGTCTGACGCGCTTAGTGCCATTGGTCGCCGCCGCTCGGCCGCGACTTTGGTACAGGAATATCTCAACGCCGAACCCGGCGCGCTTTGGGGCCTCGCCAGCAATGGCCGCTGTCTTAGGCTGGTCCGCGACAACCCCAGCCTGACCCGCCCGGCTTTCATCGAATTCGATCTCGCAGCGATCTTCGATGACGAAGCTTATGCTGATTTCGCAGCGCTGTTCCTGCTGCTCCACCGCACGCGCTTTGCCGCCAATGACGCCGGCTGCCCGCTCGAACTTTGGCGGACCGATGGCGCCAAGGCCGGCACGGTCGCCCGCGACAAGTTGCGCGGCGGCGTCGAAGCGGCGCTGCAGTTGCTCGGCCAGGGTTTTCTCGAACACCCCGCCAACGGTACGCTCGCCGAACGGTTGCAAACTGGTGCGCTACCGCTGCCCGACTTTTACGCGGCACTGCTGCGACTCGTTTACCGGCTGATTTTCCTCCTCGCTGCCGAGGACCGTAACCTGCTCCACCCCGCCGATGCCCCGGCGCAGGCACGCCAGCTCTATGCGCGCGGCTATGCACTGGGCCGGTTGCGCGATCGTGCCGTGCGCCGCGCTGCCTGGGATCGCCATCATGATGCATGGGAAGGCCTGCGCGTCGTCATGGATGCGCTCGGCCGCGGCGAGCCGCGCCTTGGATTGCCGGCGCTCGGCGGCCTGTTCGATCGCGGCAGCCTGCCCGACCTCGAAGGCGCCAAGCTGTCGAATGCCAAGTTACTCGAAGCCATCTACCGGCTCGCTTGGCTGCGTGAAGCGTCGGGCCCGGTGCCGGTCAACTGGCGCGACATGGAATCCGAAGAGCTCGGCTCGGTCTATGAAGGGTTGCTCGAACTCGTGCCGCGGCTTGAGTTGGGCGGCACCAAATTTACCTTCGCGACCGAAGGCGCAGAGACCAAAGGCAATGCCCGCAAGGTCTCGGGCAGCTACTACACCCCCGACTCTCTAGTGCAGGCACTGCTAGATTCCGCGCTCGATCCACTGCTCGAATCGACTGTCGCCAGCGCCGAGGATCCGGTCGCGGCTCTGTTGGCGCTGCGCGTTGTCGATCCCGCCTGCGGGTCAGGGCACTTCCTGCTCGCCGCCGCGCGGCGCATTGCGGCGCGCGTCGCGGCAGCGCGCACCGGTGGCTGCCCAGCCGGCTGGAGTCGTCGCACGAAAACAGCAGGCGCGTGTGGTCAATGTGCGACGTGATGTCCACGGAGCCCGCGAGCCAGCGTGCCACGCTGGCCACGCCCAAGCTGCGCCAGCAGCGGGCGCCGTTTTCGCCGGGGACGCACGCCACCATGTTCACACACACAGCAACGCCAACGGCCGCGCCGGTTCTGCGGGTGACCGCCTTGCGCAAGCGCTTCGACAAGATGGCGGTCGATGGCCTCGATCTGGTGATCCGGCCGGGCGAGTTCTATGCGCTGCTGGGCCCCAATGGGGCGGGCAAGACGACGAGCCTGCGCATGATCGCGGGGCTGCTGCGTCCT
>CALDHQ010000161.1 GCA_937894055.1 uncultured Polymorphobacter sp. | reverse complement strand
GCGACTATCAGCCGGGCAACACCTATTTGTTCACCGTGGCGCTCAAGAACCTCGGCCCGTCACCCAAGGTTCAGTAAGCGTCGGCTATGTCCGCCCGCAGAGCGCCCCCGCTAAGCGCTTTGTGTTGACGGCGTGACGCTGTAGAGGTGCGCCGTAAGGCGTTGAATGATGCCGGTTGCCCATGGTTGCCCGACCGCCGATGTGGCCGGTGTCGCGATGGAATTGCTGTTACGGAGAAGTGAATGCTGTCGCGTTTTCGTCTGGTGCTTGCTGCCCTGCTGCTTGGCGCCAGTGCAGTATTTGCTGCCGGTCCGGCGCTGGCCCAGGAGGGCCCGCAGGGTCAGCCGGGCCAACAGGACATGGGCTTCGACAGCCCCGAACTGCGCGTGCTCGGCCAGGCCGATCCGTCGGTGCGCAAGGCGACCGTCATCGTCAACGGTGACATCATCACCGATACCGATGTCGAACAGCGGCTCAATCTGGTGATTGCCGCCAATGGTGCACAGATTTCGCCCGACGAACGCAACAAGCTGCGGCTGCAGGTGCTGCGCAACCTGATCGACGAAAAGCTCGAAATCCAGGAAGCCGCGAACAACGAAATCCGCATCACCGACGCCGAAGTCGAAAAAGCCTTCCAGCGCGTTGCCGCCAACTTCAAGCAGACCCCTGAACAGTTCAGCGCCTTTCTGGTGCAGAACGGGGCCTCGGCGGCATCGATCAAGGCGCAGATCCGCGGCGAAATGGCGTGGTCGCGGCTGCTGCGCCGCAAGGTCGAGCCCACCGTCACTGTCGGCGACGAAGAAGTCCAGGCACTGCTCGACAAGCTCAACGCTGCCAAGGGCACCGAAGAATATCGCGTCGGCGAAATCTTCCTGAGCGCGACGCCCGAAAACCAGGCGCGCGTGATGGCCGACGCGCAGCGCATCGTCCAGCAGATCCGCGGCGGCGCGTCGTTCGTCGCCTATGCCCGGCAATTCTCCGAAGCCTCGACCGCCGGTGTCGGTGGCGAACTCGGCTGGGTCCGCGCCGGCCAGCTCAACGATGCCGTCGGGCCGGTGGTGACGGCGCTTCAGCCCGCCACCATCAGCGACCCGATCGTGGTGCCGGGCGGCATTGCCATCATGGCGCTGATCGAAAAGCGCCAGGTGCTCGCCGCCGATCCGGCGAACGCGATCCTCAGCCTCAAGCAGATGGCCATCCAGTTCAAGCCGGGCGTTACCGAGCCCGAAGCCAAGGCGCTGGTCGCCAATTTCCAGAAAGTCACGCAGGACATGGGCGGCTGCGGCCGCGTCGAACTCGTGGCGAAGGAAATCGGCGCAACCGTCGCGGTCAACGACGCCATCCGCATCAAGGACCTGCCGCCGGCGCTGCAGGAAATGATGAAGACGCTGTCGGTCGGCCAGGCGACGCCGCCGTTCGGCTCGGCCAAGGACGGCGTCCGCGTGCTGGTGCTGTGCGGCCGCGACGATGCGGGGGTCAAGGGCCAGTCGGCATCGTTCGACGAAGTCTATGCGCAGCTCAACGAGGAACGCGTCAACATGCGCGCCCGCCGCTACCTGCGCGACCTGCGTCGCGACGCGGTGATCGACTATCGCTAGGCGCGGCTGATGGACGCGCTCGCGGTTGCGCTTGGCGATCCCGCCGGCATCGGGCCCGAAATCATCGCGCTGGCGTGGGCGCAGCGCCGCGAGGCCGGGCTACCGCCGTTCTTCGCGATTGGCGACAAGCGCTCGCTGCGCGCCGTCTGGGACGGACCGATCACCATCGTCTCGGGCCCCGACGAAGCGGTGCGTGCGTTTGACGATGGCCTGCCGCTGATCCAGGTCGATGACCCCGGCGAGATCGTGCCGGGCGAACCCAACCTCGCCGGCGCCCGCTGCGCGCTCGACAGCCTCGAAATCGCCGTCGGGCTGACACGTGCCGGCA
>CALDHQ010000160.1 GCA_937894055.1 uncultured Polymorphobacter sp. | reverse complement strand
ATGCCGAACGCCAGACCGATCAGCAGCAAGATCTGCCCCGTCGGCAAACCGGCGGCGGCCCATTTGATGAACATGTCCTCGACGGCGAAACCCGCCATCGCCGCGACCATCAGGAAGATGCCGCGCAAATTGTTCCGTGTATGCGTCATATTCAGCTTTTCTTGACCGGCACGCCCAAAAGCTCCAGCCGGTGCCCGATCAACCGGTAGCCCAGCCGTTCGGCGATCTTTTCCTGAAGCGCCTCGATCTCGGGGTCGGCAGCGTCCTCGATCAGCAGCTCCTGCGCCTCGGCGCGGAAGTGATCCGGGTGCGGCAGGTGACGGAGGATGCGCGCGCGACGGCGGCCCTCGATCAGCAGCTTCAGGTTGCCGTCGGGCAGCGCGAGCGACTGCACGACGTGGCCGATGGTGCCGACGTCGTAGAGGTCCTCAGTGCCCGGGATGGCGACGTCGGCGCGGCGCTGCGCGACGAGCAGGATCTCACCGCCGATCTGGTTGGCCTCCTGCACCGCGGACACCGAGCGCGCGCGCCCGACGATCAGCGGGACGGCGACGGCGCCGGCGTACATGACCAGCACGTGCTGCAGGCCGAGTGCGGCCAGCTTGCGTATTTCTCCCGGGGTGTGCCCCATCCGGAAGAAGCGCGCCAGGCGTCGGCTTTCTGCTTCGTACGCGTTGACCGGAAAGCTGTCGTAGCTGCGGCCACCGGGATGGGTGACGTGATAGACGCAGCCGCCGAGCGAGCGGCCGTTCCAGCGATCGACGATGTCGAAGGTCAGCGGCGCGTGGACGGGCAAGGTCGGGTGCAGGCCGCTGAACAGCTTCCAAGCCTTGTAGCGCACGCCGGCGATGACCTCCATCGAGGTGCCGGTCGAGGTCATCGGCAGCACGCGGCCGTTGCAGGTGATGGCGTGGCGTTCGGGGTTGAAGCCGTTGGCGCGGACCTGGATGCGTTCGAGCGACGAGTCGACGAAGCGCACGGTGCCGCCGCCGGTCGATTCCTCGCCCATGACGTGCCAGGGCTCGAGCGCGTGGCGCAGTTCGAGGCTGACGCCGCCATATTCGACGCTGCCGTGGACGGGGAAACGGAACGCGCGCTGCGCCTCGTACCACGCCGGGTCGAACGCATAGCCGGCGCCGTTCAGGTCATCGAGCACGCCCATGAAATCCTGCCAGACAAAGTGCGGCAGCATGAAGCGGTCGTGCAGCGCCGTGCCCCAGCGCACCAGCCGGCCGGTCTGCGGGACCTTCCAGAACCAGGCGACGAGCGCGCGGATGAGCAGCTGCTGCGCGAGGTTCATGCGCACGTCGGGTGGCATCTCGAAGCTGCGGAATTCGAGCAGGCCAAGCCGCCCGGTCGGGCCGTCGGGGGAGTAGAGCTTGTCGATGCAGATTTCGGTGCGGTGGGTGTTGCCCGCGACATCGGTGAGCAGGTTGCGCAGCAGCCGGTCGACGAGCCACGGCGACGGCGGGGCTTCGTCGTCCTCGGCCGGTGTTTTTGGCTTGCCGCCCTTCGGCGGCGGGGGAATCATCCCCAACGCGATATCGAGTTCGTACAGCGTATCGTGGCGCGCTTCATCGACGCGCGGCGCCTGGCTGGTCGGGCCGACGAACAGCCCGGCGAACAGGTACGACAGCGACGGGTGGCGCTGCCAATAGAGCAACAGGCTCTTTAGCACGTCGGGACGGCGCAGGAACGGTGAGTCGTCGGGGCTGGCGCCGCCGATGACGACATGCGCGCCGCCGCCGGTGCCGCAGTGGCGTCCGTCGATCATGAACTTGTCGGCGCCGAGGCGGCAGTGGCGCGCGTCCTCATAGACGCCGGTGCTGATCTCGACCGCCTCGCGCCAGTTGCGCGCCGGCTGGACGTTGACTTCGATGACGCCGGGGTCAGGGGTGACTTTGAGCACGCCCATCCGCACATCATCGGGCGGGGTATAGCCTTCGATGCGCACCGGCAGGTCACCGGCGGCGATTTCGAGTTGCGCCACCAGTTCGAGATAGTCCTCGACGCGCGCCAGCGGCGGCATGAACACATAGAGGAAGCCGTCGCGCGGCTCGACCGACAGCGCGGTGCGGACGATCGGCGGCTTGCGGCGGCCGGCGTCGGGGACCGCGGGCGGTGGCACGGCACTCAATGCGGCGTGGGTTGGCAGCGCGCCGCGGTCGACATAGGGGTCGACGGGCACGATTTGCGGATAATCCTCGGGCTTGACCACCGGCAGCGAGCCGAGCGGCATGCGCAGCCCGATCGGCGAGTCGCCCGGCACGAGATAGAGTTGCCCACGCCGGAACTTCCAGCGCTCGCTGAGCCAACCGTCGCCTTCGTCACCGCCTTGCGCGCGGCGCAGCGGCAGCACATGGCCGACGGCCTTCGACAGCCCACCGGTCATCGCGCGGTGCAGCCCCGACCGCGTCTTGCCGTCATCAAGGTCTTCGTCGCTGAACTTGACGCCCGCCG
>CALDHQ010000159.1 GCA_937894055.1 uncultured Polymorphobacter sp. | reverse complement strand
TGTCGCGCGGCATCGGGCTCGACAACCGCATCGGCTCGAAGTTCCTCCACGCCGGGCCCGGCTACGGTGGCTCGTGCTTCCCCAAGGACACGCTGGCACTGATCAAGACCGCGCAGGACTTCGGCGCCCCGATTCGCATCGTCGAAGCCGTCGCTGCGGTCAACGACCAGCGCAAGCGCGCGATGGCGAAGAAGGTCATCGCGGCTGCCGGCGGCTCGGTGCGTGGCAAGACCGTCGGCATCCTCGGGCTGACGTTCAAGCCCAACACCGACGACATGCGCGATTCGCCGTCGCTTGCCGTCATCCTCGCGTTGCAGGACGCCGGCGCGACGATCCGCGCCTATGACCCCGAAGGCGTCGAGCAGGCGAAGACCATGATCACCGGCATCGAATACGCCGCCAACCCGTATGACGCGATCACCGGCGCCGACGTCGCGGTGCTGATCACCGAATGGGACGCGTTCCGCGCGCTCGACCTCGACCGCGTCCGCGACCTGATGGCGAGCCCGGTGATGGTCGACCTGCGCAACGTCTACAATCCCGCCGACATGGCCAAGCACGGCATCGCGTACAGCAGCATCGGGCGTTAAGGCTGCGCGCCCGATTGGGCGTTGCAGCGCTGCCGGTGCTTCGCTATACGCGGCGCTCGCGCGGAGTCGTGGGTGAGCGGCTGAAACCAGTAGTTTGCTAAACTGCCGATCTGGGTAACTGGATCCGAGGGTTCGAATCCCTCCGACTCCGCCACTTTTCTTCGCCGCCTAGCGCGGCACTTCCACCAGCAGTTCGAGATAGCGGTCATGCCGCGCCGGGTCCTTGACCGGCGCGGTGGTGACCAGCTGCAGGTCGGGCCAGCGGTCGGCGATGGCGTTCAGCGCCAACTCGCCCTCGAAGCGCACCAGTGTCGAGCCGATGCAGAAATGCCGCCCCATGCCGAACGACAGGAACGGCGTTTGCGGCGTGCGGAAGATGTCGAATCGGTCGGGGTCGGCGAAGGTTTCGGGGTCGCGGTTGCCCGCCCCCAGCCCGACGCGCACCGTATCGCCGGCGCGCAACTGCTTGCCGCGCAGCACCATGTCCTGCGTGACGCGGCGGTTGGTCGAGGTCGATTGCAGCGGGTGGTGGAAGCGCAGGATCTCGTCGATCGCCGGCCCGACAAGGCTGCGGTCGGCGACCAGCGCCCGCCATTGCTCGGGGTGGGCGAGCAGCAGGTAGATGCCGCTCGAAATGAAGCGCTCGGTGGTGGTGCCGGCGGCGACATAGATGGTGCTGACCGCCGACGCCAGTTCGGCTTCGTTCAATTTGCCGCCTTCATCCTCTGCCGCAATCAGGTCGCTGATCAGGTCGGCGCGCGGGTTGGCGCGGCGCTCGGCGATCAGCGTGCGGATATAGCGGCCGATCCAGCGCGCTGCCTCGATCGCCGCCGCCCAGCTTTCCTCCGAACGCTTGGGCGCCATCAACGCTTCGCTCGCGGCAAAGGCGTCGCGGAACTGCGCGCGGTCTTCGGGCGCGATGCCGATGATCTCGCTGGCGACGATGATCGGCACGTGAAACGCGAAGTCGGTGACGAGGTCGAAGCGGCCCTTGGCGGCGGCGGCGTCGAGCAATTCGTCGATCAACGCGACGACGCGCGCGCGCCGGTCTTCGATGCTGCGGCGGGCAAACGCCGATACCACCAGGCTGCGGATGCGCGTGTGGTCGGGCGCGTCCATCTGGTTGAACGATTGCGACAGGTTGCGGCTCAGCCCGGCCTCGGTCTTCGACTGCGCGCCGCCATCCTTGCGCGCCAGCGGATTGTCGCCGCCCCAGCCCGCCGCCGCACTCGAAAAGCACGCCGCGTCCTTGAGCACCATC
>CALDHQ010000158.1 GCA_937894055.1 uncultured Polymorphobacter sp. | reverse complement strand
CGATGACTTTGGGATATAGATCGCACGTAGAACTGGTGGCAACGGCCTTCCCTGTCTCCTTGCGAGCGAGGGGTTGCGCCACACTGAGAAATCGGGTGCAGGCGTCACGCCTGCCCGCCGGAGGCTCTACGCCACGCTTCACCTTGCCCCGTGACGTCGGGCGCCGAGCGCGCTAGAGACGGGGTTTGCTTGACTGACCTTGTTCGGAAATCACTTTGACCACGCTTTACCATGCTTATGCGGCGCATGTTGCCGATGCCATTGCCGGGCTTGTTGCCAGCGGCGAACTGCCGGCCGGGCTCGACACGCGCGGCGTGACGGTCGAGGCGCCGCGCGATCCGACGCATGGCGACCTCGCGACCAACGCCGCGATGGTGCTGGCGAAGCCCGCCGGCAAGAAGCCGCGCGATATTGCGACCGGCATCGCCTGGGCGCTGGCGCAGCTGCCTGACGTGGAGACCGCCGAAGTCGCGGGGCCGGGGTTCCTCAACATCCGGCTGAAGCCCGGCGTCTGGCAGGCCGAGCTGGCGACGATGCTGCGCGACGGGGAGGCCTATGGGCGCTCGACCATGGGCGCCGGCGCGCCGGTCAATGTCGAATATGTCAGCGCCAACCCGACGGGGCCGATGCACATGGGGCATTGCCGCGGCGCGGTGGTCGGCGACGCGCTCGCCAGCCTGATGGACTATGCCGGCTTCAAGGTGACGCGCGAATATTACATCAACGATGCCGGCGGGCAGGTCGATACGCTGGCGCGGTCGGTGCACCTGCGTTACCGCGAGGCATTGGGCGAGACGGTGGAAATCCCCGAGGGCTTTTACCCCGGCGACTATCTGGTGCCGGTGGGCGAAGCGCTCGCCAAGGAATTCGGCGACCGCTTTGTCGGCAAGCCCGAAAGCCAGTGGCTGGCGCTGTTCAAGGAGCGCGCCGTGGCGCTGATGATGGAGCGCATCCGCGAGGATCTGGCGCTGCTCGGCATCCGCCAGGACGTGTATTTTTCCGAAGCCAGCCTCGATGCGCGCGGTGCGGTGCAGGGGGCGCTCGACACGCTGGCGGCGAAGGGCCTGATCTACGAAGGCGTGCTGGAGGCGCCGAAGGGCGAGGCGGCGGACGACTGGGAGCCGCGGCCGCAGACCTTGTTCAAGGCGAGCCAGTTTGGCGACGACAGCGACCGTGCGCTCAAGAAGTCCGACGGCAGCTGGACCTATTTCGCCGGCGACGTGGCATATCACTATGACAAGCTGACGCGCGGCTTCACGCAGCTCGTCGACATGTTTGGCGCCGACCATGGCGGCTACGTCAAGCGCATGCAGGCGGCGGTGCGGGCGCTGTCGGACAACAAGGTGCCGCTCGACATCAAGCTGGTGCAGATGGTCAAGCTGCTGCGCGCCGGCGAGCCGGTGAAGATGTCGAAGCGATCGGGGTCGTTCGTGACGCTGGCCGATGTGGTGCAGGAAGTCGGCAAGGATGTCGTGCGCTTCATCATGCTGACCAAGCGGTCGGATTCGCAGCTCGATTTCGACTTTGCCAAGGTCGTCGAGCAGTCGCGCGACAATCCGGTGTTCTATGTCCAGTACGCCCACGCGCGGATTCATTCATTGCAGCGGCGTGCGGCGGAAGCCGGCATCGTGTTGCCCGAAGCTGACCTGTCGCTGCTCGACGACGAGGAGCTGGCGCTGGTCAAATTTGCCGCGACCTGGCCGCGGACCGTCGAGGCGGCGGCCGAGGCGCGCGAGCCGCACCGCATTGCATTCTACCTCGGCGATCTGGCGGCGAATTTCCACGCATTGTGGAACCGCGGCAATGACGATGCGTCGCGGCGCTTCGTGCTGGCGGACAATCCGGCGCTGACATCGGCACGGCTGGCGCTGGCGCGCGGAATCGGGCAGATTATCCGCAACGGCCTTGGCGTCATGGGTGTCGAGCCGGTGGAGGAAATGCATTAGCTATGGCACGCCGTGATGACGATGAAGCGCCGTGGTTGGCCGAAGTCGAAAGCGACGGCCATACTTCGACATTGGTGCCGCGCGGACGCTTCATCGGCGGGGTGACGCTGTTCGTGCTGCTGCTGCTGCTGGTGGTCATCGGCATCTATTTCATCGCGCAGACCAAGCAGGACGGCGCCACCGGCACGCCCGTCGAGCGCGCCGAGGATGCGCCGCTGATTGCCGCCGACCCGGGGCCGTACAAGGTCAAGCCGGCGGACGCGGGGGGGCTCAAAATCCCCGACGATGGCACATTGCACTGTATCAGCGAAGGCAATTGCCCGGAAACAGGCGGTATCTCCACCAACGTCCCCGAAGAACCCGGGCCGCGTCCGGGCGACGCGCCTGTCGAGCTTTTGCCGCCGGGTGATGAATTGCCCGCAATTCCGCCGGCTGCGTCGGTCGTGCGTCCGGCTGCCCCCGCTGCACCAGTGGTGAGCGCGCCGAAGCCGGCGGTCGCCGTGCCGCCGGTGGCGACCGTGCCGCCGCGCCCCAAGCCCGGGGCATCGACGACAGTGCCGTTGGTCAAGTCGCCGGCCGCCGCGCCGCCGCACCCGGTGCCCGCGCCGGTCGCCACGCCGGCGAGCGGTGGCACGACGCTGCAGCTCGGTGCGTTTTCGAGTGCGGCCAAGGCCGAACAGGCGTGGAAGTCGCTGTCGACGCGGTTCGCCTATCTGGCGCCGCTCAACAAGCGCATCGAGCCCGTCGAGCGTGACACCGGCACGCTGTACCGGCTGCGCGCTAGTGGCAGCCCTGATGCGGCGGCTGCGGCGCATACCTGTGCGATGCTCAAGGTGGCGGGCGAGCCCTGCGCGGTCGTCAAGTGACACCATTGGTGCTGGGGCTGGCAGGCACCGCCCTGTCGCCGCAGGAAACCGCATTGTTCCGCGCTGCCGATCCGGCGGGCTACATATTGTTCGCACGCAACTGCGCCGACCCTGACCAGCTGCGCGCGCTGACCGCTTCCTTGCGCGATCTGGCGGGCAGGGATGTCGCGATTCTGATCGATCAGGAAGGCGGCCGCGTCGCACGGCTTGGCCCGCCGCACTGGCCGGTGTTTCCGGCGGCTTCGGTGTTTGCCGAACGCTACCAGGTTGCGCCGATCACCGCGATCACCGCGGCGCGTGCCAATGCCCGCGCGCTGGCGGTGCTGCTGCGCGACCTCGGCATCAACGTCGATTGCCTGCCGCTGCTCGATGTCGGGCAGCCCGAAACCCACGTCATCATCGGCGACCGCAGCTACGGCGACAGCCCGATGCAGGTTGCAGCACTCGGCAAGGCGACACTCGACGGGCTGCGCGACGGTGGCGTGTGCGGCGTCATCAAGCACATTCCCGGCCATGGCCGCGCG
The DNA here is from genome assembly GCA_937894055.1 of uncultured Polymorphobacter sp. Lineage (GTDB taxonomy): Bacteria > Pseudomonadota > Alphaproteobacteria > Sphingomonadales > Sphingomonadaceae > Polymorphobacter_A. The sequence continues at coordinate 409 of CALDHQ010000158.1, read as the reverse complement.
ACTGCCGACAGCCACCACGAACTGCCGGTGGTGGCAGCCAGCCGCGCCGAACTCGAAGCCGATTTCGCACCGTTCCGCGCGCTCAAGGCGGCGCCGATGGCGATGACTGCGCACGTGCTCTACCCGGCGCTCGATGCCGAGAATTGCGCCTCGACGTCGCCGGCGATCATCGCCGATATCATCCGCGGCGATATCGGTTTCGACGGGCTGCTGCTGTCCGATGATATCGGCATGGCGGCGCTCGGTGGCACGATGGTGGCGCGCGCGCAAAGCGTGCTGGCAGCGGGATGCGATGTCGCGCTGCACTGTTCGGGCGACTTCGCCGAGATGGCGGCGCTGGCGGATGCTGTGGGCGATATGTCCGACGCCGGTGCGGCGCGACTGGCCCGCGCACTGGCCTGGGCCGACG
>CALDHQ010000157.1 GCA_937894055.1 uncultured Polymorphobacter sp. | reverse complement strand
TGCCGTTCAACACCGATGGCGGCGGGCTGTGCAACAACCACCCGTCGAACCGCGGCGGCATCACCAAGGTCATCGAAGCGGTACGCCAGTTGCGCGGCGAAGCGCATCCGGCGGTGCAGGTGCCGAACTGCGACCTTGCGGTCGCCACCGGCATCGGCGGCTCGCTCGGCATCCGCCACGGCGCCGCGACGCTGATTCTGGAGCGCCAGTGATGACCGAACCCCGCAAACTCCGCGCCCCCGAAATCAACCCCGAAACCAAGCCGTTCTGGGACGCCGCCGCGCAAGGCCAGTTGCTCGTCAAACGCTGCACCGCGTGCGGCGAGGCGCATTACTATCCGCGCACCATTTGCCCGTTCTGCGGCTCCGACGCGACGGTGTGGGAGACGTGTTCGGGCAAGGGCAGCATCTACACGCTGTCGACGATGCGCCGCGGCCCGAACGCGCCGTTCACGCTCGCCTATGTGACGCTCGACGAAGGCCCGTCGATCATGACCAACATTACCGACTGCGACCATGACGCGCTGGCGATCGGCCAGCGCGTGCAAGTGCGCTTCGTGCCGAGCACCGCCCCCGACGGCAGCGCCGGCGCCCCCTACCCGATGTTCACCCCGTCCGGAGACTGAGATGGCTACTGCCGCAAACGCCCAACCCGACGCGCTCGACGCCTTCCGCAGTGAAGTGCAGGACTGGCTCGCCGCCAACTTCCCCGCTTCGCTGAAGGGCAAGGGCGGCGCGATGACGTCACCTTACGGCGCCGACAGTGCCGGTCCCGAAGGCACTGCATGGCGCAAGGCGCTCGGCGGCAAAGGCTGGGGCACGCCGACCTGGCCCAAGGCCTATGGCGGCGGCGGGCTGTCGAAGGCGCAAGCCGCGATTTTGAATCAGGAAATGGCGCGCATCGGTGCGTGGAACCCGATCGGCGGGATGGGCATCTTGATGTTCGGCCCGACGCTGCTCGAATATGGCAGCGAGGAACAGAAGCTGCGGCACATGCCGGCGATCTGCACCGCCGATATCCGCTGGTGCCAGGGCTATTCCGAACCCGGCGCCGGCTCCGACCTCGCCTCGCTGCAGGCGTTCGCGGAGGATGCGGGCGACCACTATATCGTCAACGGCCAGAAGACCTGGACGTCGGGCGGGCAATGGGCCGACTGGTGCTTCGCGCTGGTCCGCACCGACAAGTCGAAGAAGCACGAAGGCATCACCTTCCTGCTGATCGACATGAAATCGCCGGGCGTCAGCGTCAAGCCGATCCAGATGATCTCAGGCATGTCGCCGTTCTGCGAAACCTTCTTCGACAATGTGAAGGTGCCCAAGGAAAACCGCGTCGGCGAGGAAGGCCAGGGCTGGACGATCGGCAAGCGCCTGCTCCAGCACGAACGCACCAATATTTCGGGCGGCGGTGGCCGCATGGCGGCCGCGATGGCGCAGGGGTTGGTGGCGACCG
>CALDHQ010000156.1 GCA_937894055.1 uncultured Polymorphobacter sp. | reverse complement strand
TGTGCATCGCAGCGCCTGACGGTGGATTCCCGCCTGCGCGGGAATGACCCGAGTATTGATGGGTGCAGGGCCTGAGGCCCTGCCCGCCGGAGGCTCTTTACCCTACCAATTGTCGACCATCCGCCCGCTCGGTGCGACACGCGGCAGCGCCGCCAGTGCGCGCGTCAGCCAGTCGCGGGTGTCGGCGGGGTCGATGACAGCGTCGATTTCGAGGTAGGCGGCGATGCTGACGGCCTTGCCGCGCGCATAGGATTTGGCGACGAGTTCGTCGAACAGCGCCTTGCGGTCTTCTTCGGTGGCGCAGGCCGCGAGTTCCTTGGCGTAGCCGAGCCGCACTGCGCCTTCGAGGCCCATGCCGCCAAACTCGGCGGTCGGCCAGGCGATGGTGAGTGCGGGGGCGTGGAGGCTGCCGGCGCCCATGGCTTGTGCGCCGAGGCCGTACGCCTTGCGTAGCACGACCATCAGCACCGGCACGCTGAGGCTGGCGCCGACGGTGAACATGCGTGAGCCGTGGCGCACCGCGCCGGTGACTTCACTCGGCGGGCCGACCATGAAGCCCGGCGTGTCGCACAGGCTGATGATGGGCAGGCCGAACGCGTCGCACAGCATCATGAAATGCGCGGCCTTGGCAGCGCCGTCGCTGTCGATGGCGCCACCGAGGTGCTTGGGGTCGTTCGCCAGATAGCCGATAGCGCGACCGTTCATCCGCGCGAAGCCGGTGAGCACGCCGATGCCCCAGCCGCGCCGCAGTTCGAGGACGCTGGCACTGTCGAACAGCGTCTCGATGACCGACCGCACGTCGTAAACGCGCAGGCGATTTTCGGGGATGCTGTGGCGCAACAGACGCTGGTCGGCGGCGACGGGTTCGGGCAGGTCGCCCTGGAAATAGCCCAGCAACTGCCGCGTCAGTGCGGTGGCGTGCGGTTCGTCATCGGCGACAATATCGACCACGCCGTTGCTCGCCATCACGCCGATCGGGCCGACCTCCTCGGGCTTGAACACGCCGAGTCCGCCGCCTTCGATCATCGCCGGTCCGCCGAGTCCGATGGTGGAATCCTTGGTGGCGATGGTGATGTCGCACAGCCCGAACATCACCGCATTGCCGGCAAAGCACCGCCCCGACGCGATGCCGATGCGCAGGCAGGTGCCCGACAGCGCGGCGAGTGCGCGGAAGCTCGGCACGTCGAGCCCGGTAGCGCTGAAATGGTCGGTGTCGCCGGGCCGGCCGCCGCCGCCTTCGGCATACCAGACCAGCGGCAGCGCCCAGTCGCGCGCCAGGTTGAGCATGCGGTCGGTCTTCTTGTGGTTGGCGGTGCCCTGCGTGCCGGCGAAGACGGTGTAGTCGTAGCTCAGCACCATCACGCGCGACTTTTCGGCGCCGAAGATGTCGCCGTTGACGCTGGCGGTGCCGGCGATCAGTCCGTCGGCGGGCGAGATCTTGAGCAGATGTTCGCGCGGGTGGCGCTTCAACTGCGCGGCAAACGTCAGCGCGCCATATTCGTTGAAGCTGCCGGGATCGATCAGTTCGGCGATGTTTTCGCGCGCAGTGCGCTGGCCGGTCTTGCGGCGCCGCGCAACTGCGTCGGGGCGTTGCTCATCGAGTGTCGCGGCAGTGCGCGCCAGCAGGTCGGCGAGGTCAGGGCGGATATGGTCGGGGTCGGGGGCTTCGACGATGACGGCGCTGCCGCCTGCAACTTCGGCGGGCTCGACCAGCACCAGCGCGCCGCCGTCGTTCGC
>CALDHQ010000155.1 GCA_937894055.1 uncultured Polymorphobacter sp. | reverse complement strand
TGAGCCTGATCGGCGGCGTGTGCATGAGCTTCTACGACTGGTACTGCGACCTGCCGCCGGCCAGCCCGCAAACCTGGGGCGAGCAGACCGACGTGCCCGAATCGGCCGACTGGTTCAATTCGGGGTTCATCATCGTCTGGGGCTCGAACGTCCCGCAGACGCGCACCCCCGACGCGCATTTCTATACCGAGGTGCGCTACAAGGGCACCAAGTCGGTGGTCATCTGCCCCGATTATTCCGAAGCCTCGAAATTCGCCGACCTGTGGATTTCGGTCAAGCAGGGCACCGATGCGGCGCTGGCGCTGGCGATGGGCCATGTCATCCTGACCGAATACCACCGCGACCGCGAGGTGCCGTATTTCCGCGACTATGCGCGGCAATATACCGATATGCCGCTGCTGGTCCGGCTGGTCGAAAAGGATGGCCGCTACACCCCCGAACGGCTGCTGCGTGCCGCCGACTTCCCCGGCGATCTGGGGCAGACGAACAACCCCGACTGGAAGACCGTCGGGCTTGATGCGACCACCGGCGAGCCTGTCGTGCCGCTGGGCTCGATCGGCTTCCGCTGGGGCGAGCAAGGCAAATGGAACCTTGAGGAAAAGGATGCCGATGGCCGCGACGCGGTGCTGCAGCTCGGCCTCAAGGGCAAGCATGACGCCGTCGTCGATGTCGATTTCCCGTACTTCGGCAACCATGCCTCGAACGGCTTTGCATCGACCGATCACCCCGACCGGCTGATGCGCCGCATCCCTGCCAAGCGCCTGCAGCTCAAGGACGGCGAGGCGCTGGTCGCATCGGTCTATGACCTGTTCCTGGCGAACTACGGCGTCGATCAGGGGCTGGGCGGCGATCATCTGGCGCAAAGCTATGATGACCCGGCGCCCTATTCGCCGGCGTGGGCGGAGGCAATCAGCAGCGTCCCGCGCGACCAGATCATCGCCACCGCGCGCGGCTTCGCGACCAACGCCGAAAAGACCAAGGGCAAGTCGATGATCATCATCGGCGCGGCGATGAACCATTGGTACCACATGGACATGAACTACCGCGGCGTCATCAACATGCTGGTGATGTGCGGCTGCATCGGCCAGTCGGGCGGCGGCTGGTCGCACTATGTCGGCCAGGAGAAACTGCGCCCGCAAACCGGCTGGGCGCCATTGGCGTTCGCGCTCGACTGGGGCCGCCCGCCGCGCCAGCAGAACTCCACCAGCTTCTTCTACGCGCACACCGACCAGTGGCGCTACGAAACGCTCGATGTCGGCGAAATCCTGTCGCCGACCGCCGATCCGGCAGCGTGGCAGACGACCTTCCTCGATCTCAACGCCAAGGCCGAGCGCATGGGCTGGCTGCCGAGCGCACCGGCGCTCAAGGTCAATCCGATCGAGGTCTGCAACGCCGCCGACGCCGAAGGCATCGACCCGAAGGACTATGCAGTCCGCGAACTCGAGGCCAAGCGCCTCGACATGAGCTGCATGGACCCCGACGCGCCCGAAAACTGGCCGCGCAACATGTTCGTCTGGCGCTCGAACCTGCTCGGCTCGTCGGGCAAGGGGCATGAGTATTTCCTCAAGCACCTGCTCGGCACCACCAACGGCGTGCTCGGCAAGGACCTTGGCGAAATGGGTCGGCGCAAGCCCGTCGATGTCAAATGGCACGACCAAAGCCCGGAGGGCAAACTCGACCTGCTGGTGACGATCGACTTCCGCATGTCGACGACCTCGGTCTATTCGGACATCGTGCTGCCGACGGCGACCTGGTACGAAAAGAACGACCTCAACACCTCGGACATGCACCCGTTCATCCACCCGCTGACCGCTGCCGTCGATCCGGCATGGGAATGCCGGTCGGACTGGGACATCTTCAAGGGCATTGCCAAGACCTTCTCCGCCGTCGCCCCCGAAGTGCTCGGCGTCGAACGCGATCTGGTGCTAACCGCGATCCAGCACGACACGCCGGGCGAAATGGCACAGGGCGGCGATGTCCGTGACTGGTGGAAGGGCGAAACGCCGCTGGTGCCGGGCAAGACCGGCCCGCAGATGACGGTGGTCGAACGCGACTATCCGGGGCTGTACGCGCGCTTCACGTCGCTCGGGCCGCTGATGACCAAGGTCGGCAATGGCGGCAAGGGCATCGCCTGGCCGACAACCCACGAAGTCGCGGCGCTGGCGGCTCTCAACGGCGTCGTCGCCGATGGGCCGACCAAGGGACTGCCGCGCATCGAGACCGACATCGACGCGTGCGAAGTCGTGCTGATGCTCGCGCCCGAAACCAACGGCGAAGTCGCGGTGCGCAG